>DATCZX010000295.1:0-6158 GCA_036525695.1 Gammaproteobacteria bacterium
GCCTCGCCGCCGGGCTGCTGTTGCTCGCCGCCTGCACCACCGTCAGCGAGACCGGTCGGACCCAGTTCAACATCCTCTCGATCAACGACGAGGCGCAGCTCGGCTTCTCGTCGTTCGAGCAGATGAAGAAGGAGACCCCGCTCAGCCGCGACCCGGAGCTGAACGCGCTGGTCACCCGGGTCGGCGAGCGCATCGCCGCGGTGGCCAAGCTGCCCGGGGCGCGCTGGGAGTTCGTGGTCTTCGACAGCCCCGAGGCCAACGCCTTCTGCCTGCCCGGCGGCAAGGTCGGGGTGTTCACCGGGATCCTGCCGATCACCCGCGACGAGGCCGGGCTGGCCACCGTGATCGGCCACGAGGTGGCGCACGCGGTGGCGCGCCACGGCGGCGAGCGGATGAGCCAGCAGATGGCGCTCCAGGGGGTCGGCCAGGTGCTCGGCGCGGTCACCGACCCGCGCTGGCAGGGGCTGACCATGGCCGCCTACGGCCTCGGCACGCAGCTCGGCGTGGCCCTGCCGCACAGCCGTGCGCAGGAGTCCGAGGCGGACTACATCGGGTTGCTGTACATGGCCCGCGCCGGTTACGACCCGGACGCCGCGGTCGGCTTCTGGCAGCGCTTCGCCGCCTACAACCGCAAGCACGGCGGCAGCACGCCGTGGTTCCTGCGCACCCACCCGCTGGACCAGCAGCGGATCGAGCAGATCGGCAAGTGGCTGCCGAAGGCGCGCAGGGAGTACCAGCCGGCGCGCTGAACGGCAAGCGCCGTTCGGCTCAGCGCGTGGGCCGGAAGTGGCGCCCCAGCCACCACAGCAGCACCAACCCTGGCAGCGCCGCCACGGTGGTCAGCAGGAAGAAGCCGACCCAGTCCAGCTGCACCGCGAGCCAGCCGCCCGACGACGACAGCAGCGTGCGCCCGAACGCCGCCAGCGACGACAGCAGCGCGTACTGGGTCGCGGTGTAGGCGACGTTGCACAGGCTCGACAGGTAGGCGACGAACGCGGCGGTGCCCATGCCGCCGGCGAGGTTCTCGAGGCCGATGGTCAGCGTCAGCAGCGCGAGGTCGTGGCCGGCCAGCGCCTGCACCACGAACATCAGGTTCGAGAGCATCTGCAGCAGGCCGCAGGCCCACAGGCTGCGCCAGATGCCGTGGCGGCTGACCAGCAGGCCGCCGAGCAGGCCGCCGGCGATGGTCGCGCCGAGGCCGAACGCCTTGGTCACGTTGGCGATCTCGATCTTGCTGAAGCCGAGCTCGACGTAGAACGGGCCGCTCATCACCCCGGCCAGCGCGTCGCCGAACTTGTACAGCACGACGAAGCCGAGCACCGCGAGCCAGCCGGGGCGGGCCAGGAACTCGGCGAACGGCGCGACCACCGCGCCGTGCAGCCAGGCCAGCGCGCGGCCGGCGCGCCCGCGCAGGTCCGGGCGGGCGGCGACGAAGGCCGCCACCCGCGCCGCCTGGGCGCGCGCCTCCGGCGAGTCGGCCACCGCCGGCTCGGGGTTCAGCAGCACGGTGACCACGCCGACCGCCATCAGCGCCGCCATGATCGCGTAGGCCGTGCCCCAGTCGCTGAAGCTCGCCGCGTACAGCGCGCCGGCGCCCGAGGCGAGCATGCCGATGCGGTAGCCGAGCACCACCAGCGCCGCGCCGGCGCCGTAGCGGCGCTCGTCGAGGATCTCGACCCGGTAGGCGTCGATCGCGATGTCCTGGGTCGCCGAGCAGAACGCCACCAGCAGCGCGAGCAGGGCGGTCAGCGTCGGCGCGGCGACCGGGTCGCTGCCGCCGAGCAGGGTGATGCCGGCCATCAGCGCGACCTGGGTCGCCAGCATCCAGCCGCGCCGGCGGCCGAAGCGGCGGGTCAGCCACGGCAGCGGCACCCGGTCGACCAGCGGCGCCCAGAGGAACTTCAGCGTGTACGGCGTGCCGGCCAGCGCGAACAGGCCGATGGTGGTCTTGTCGATGCCGAGCTCGGCCAGCCACAGCGTCAGCGTGCCGAAGGTCAGCGCCAGCGGCAGGCCGCTGGAGAAGCCGAGGAAGCCTACCGCGAGCACCCGGCGGTCGCGGTAGACCGCGGAGGCGGCGAGCCAGGCGCGCAGGGTGCCGGTCATGCCGCCAGCCTCGGGGCGCTCAGCTCGCCGGCAGCGGCGGCGCGTGGTCCGGCGGGATCGAGTAGGTCGCGGTGACGTGGGCGACCATCTCCGGGTCGCCGTCGCTGTACAGCGCCACCTCGCCGACCGCGAGGCGCTTGCCGAGCTTGAGGATGCGCCCCTCGGCGATCACGTCGCCGGGCTGCGGGCGGCGCAGGAAGTTGCAGTTCAGGTTGATCGTCAGCGCCAGTTCGACCGGGCCGATCAGGCTCAGCACCGCGTAGTACATCGCGAGGTCGGCGAGGCCCATCAGCACGGGTCCCTGCACGGTCCCGCCGGGGCGCAGGAAGTCCTGGTGGAACGGCAGGCGCACCCGCACCGTGCCGGCGTCGAGAGCCTCGATGCGCGAGCCGAGCTGGCCCATGAACGGCACCTTGTCGCGGGCGATGCGGTCGAGTTCCTCGGGGCTGACGCGGGAGGGCACGGGCGGCTCCTCGGTGGAAACGAGGCCGCATGCTAACCCGCCTCAGCCACCCGGGCCAGTCGCGGTCGACACCCCCGGGTGGCGTGGCTATGCTGGCGCGATTCACCATCCAGGGCAGGGGAGTGCCATGCACAACAACGCGTTCACGATGGAGACCGTCCCGCTGAAGTTCGGCTGGGGCGTGCTCGGCGAGCTGGGCTGGGACCTCAAGGCGCTCGGCGTGCGCCGCGTGCTGCTGCTCAGCGACCCCCACCTGGCCGCGCTGGGGCTGCTCGAGCGGGCGCTCGAGGCGATCCGCGCGCAGGGCATCGAGCTGGCCGTCTACGACCGGGTGCTGTGCGAGCCGACCGACGTCTCCTGGCAGGAGGCGATCGACTTCGCCAACGACGCCGGCCCGTTCGACGGCTTCGTCGCCCTCGGCGGCGGCTCGGTGATCGACACCGCGAAGGCGGTCAACCTGTACACCAGCTACCCGGCGCCGATCCTCGACTACGTGAACAAGCCGGTCGGCGGCGGCAAGCCGGTGCCCGGCCCGCTGAAGCCGCTGGTGGCGATCCCGACCACCGCCGGCACCGGCAGCGAGACCACCGCGGTGGCGGTGCTCGACCTGCTCGAGCTGGAGCTGAAGGCCGGCGTCTCGAGCAAGCTGCTGAGGCCGCGCCTGGCGGTGATCGACCCGGAGCTGACGCTGAGCCTGCCGCCGGCGGTGACCGCCGCGTGCGGCATGGACATCCTGTGCCACGCGCTCGAGTCCTACACCAGCCTGCCGTTCGACCAACGCCCGATGCCGGAGAACCCGACCCTGCGCCCGCCGTACGTCGGCTCCAACCCGGTGGCCGACATCTGGGCCGGCCAGGCGATCGAGATCGGCGCCCGCTACCTGCCGCGCGCCTACCGCGACCCGGGCGACCGCGAGGCGCGCGAGTGGCTGATGCTGGCCGCGACCTTCGCCGGGATGGGCTTCGGCAACGCCGGCGTGCACCTGCCGCACGCGATGAGCTACCCGATCGCCGGGATGGTCCACGACTTCGTCCCGCCCGGTTTCCCCGACGACAAGGTGCAGGTGCCGCACGGCATGTCGGTGGCGCTCGGCACCCCGGCCAGCTTCCGCTTCATCGGCGGCCGCGCCGGCGAGAAGACGCGCGCCGCCTTCGCCCTGCTCGGTGGCGACCCGTCGGCCGTCGGCGTCGACGAGGCCGGCGCCGCGGTGGCGGAGCGTGTCGCCGGGATCATCCGCGAGCTGGAGATGCCGAACGGCCTCGCCGCGCTCGGCTTCAGCGACGCCGACGTGCCGGCGCTGGCGAGGGGTTGCGCCGAGCAGCAGCGGCTGCTGGTCAACACCCCGGTGCCGGTGACCCAGGCCGACCTCGAACAGGTGTTCCGCGACGCGATGACGATCTGGTAGCGGCCGCACCCGGGCGCGGACCGCGGCCGCCGAAGCATGCACAGCCTGGCCACGCGCCTGATCGCCTGGGTCCTCGGCGCGACCCTGGCGGTGATGCTGGCCACCTTCTACATCGGCTTCATCGACAACCGCGAGAACCTCCGGCGCGACGCCTCCGAGCGCGCGCAGTACACCGCGGTCGCGCTGGTCAACGACATCGCCGGGCTGCTGCGCGGCGTGGCCCAGGCCACGCGCACGCTCGGCGCGGTGGTCGGGCAGGTGCGCCTGGACCCCGACCAGACCCGCGCGATGCTGCGCTCGCTGCTCGCCACCGACCCGGCGATCTACGGCGCGGCGATCGCCTACGCCCCCGACGCCTACCCGGGGGGCGCCGATTTCGCCGCCTACATGCACCGGGTCGGCGACGCGTTCCGTTACCTGGACATCGCCGCGCAGCAACCCGGCTTCCGCGACCAGCCGTGGTACCGCGAGCCGGCGCTGAGCGGCGGCGAGCACTGGAGCGAGCCGTACCTCGACCGGGACCTCGGCGGCATCGACATGGTCACCCTCTCGATCCCGGTGCAGGCGACGCTCGGCGGGGCACCGCGGCTGGTCGCCGTGGTCACCGCCGACATCGCGCTCGAGGTGCTGCGCCAGCGCATCCGCGAGAAGGTCGAGGACCTCGACGTCGAGCGCAAGCTGCCGGTGCGGGTGCTGCTGCTGTCGGCGGAGGGCCGCCTGATCAGCTCGGAGCGGCTGCACGAGCAGCTGCCGGCGCTGCAGCGCGACTCCAGCGGGGTCTTCACCCTGCCGCTGGCCGAGCAGGCGGCGCTGCGCGGCTTCGAGGAGCTGCGCGTGCTGGCCGCGCGGATGGCGCAGGGCGAGACCGCCAGCCAGGTGCTGGTCGGGCTCGACGGGCAGACCCGCGAGTGGATGCACTTCCGGCCGCTGTCGGCGACCCGCTGGTCGGTCGGGGTGATCGTCGAGGAGGCCTCGCTGCTGGCCGACATCGAAGCGGCCGAGCGGCGCGAGCTGGCGCTGCTCGCGCTGAACCTGTTGCTGGTGACGCTGGTCATCGTGGTGCTGGCGCGACGCATCACCGGTCCGCTGCGTGCACTGGCGCAGGCGGCGCTGCAGATCGGCCACGACCCGCTGGCCAAGGTCGAGGTGCCGCGCGCCGGTGCCGACGAGGTCGGCGCGCTCGGCGCGGCCCTCGCACGCATGCAGGTCGACCTCGGCGACTACCTCGAGCAGCTCAAGTCGACGCGGGATGCCAAGCAGCTGCTGGAGGGCGAGCTGTCGGCGGCGCGGCAGATCCAGATGGCGATGCTGCCGCGGCTGCCGGCCGGCGGCAGCCTGGTCGAGGGCTGCGAGGTGGCGGCGACGCTGGTGCCGGCGAAGGCGGTCGGCGGCGACCTGTTCGACCTGCAGCCGCTGGCCGACGGGCGCCTGTTCTTCCTGGTCGCCGACGTCTCCGACAAGGGCGCCGCGGCGGCGCTGTTCATGGCCAAGACGATGACCGTGGCCGACCTGCTCGGCCGCGACGGGACGGACCCGGCGCCGCTGCTCGAGCAGTTGAACGGCGAGCTGTGCCGCGACAACGACGCCTGCATGTTCGTCACCGCGGTGTGCGGGCTGTTCGACCCCGGCAGCGGCGAGCTCCGCTACAGCAACGCCGGGCACAACCCGCCGTTGCGGGTCGCCGCGGACGGCGGCGCCAGCTACCTCGAGCTGCCGCCCGGGGGCGCGCTGGGCCTGTACGACGGGCGGGAGTACCGCGAGCAGCGCTGCGTGCTGGCGCCGGGCGAGACCCTGCTGCTCTACACCGACGGGGTCACCGAGGCCAACGACACGGCGCTCGAGCTGTACGGCGAGGAGCGCCTGCAGGCGTTGCTGGAGCGCCCGCGCGCGTCGGCGGCGGCGACGGTCGCCGACGTGCTGGCGTCGGTCGTCGCCTTCGCCGGCACGGCCGTCCAGGCGGACGACATCACCGTGGTCGCGCTGCGCCGCTCGGCGCCGGCCGGCACGCGGCACGGGTACCGCATGCGCGGCGGGGTGGAGGCGCTGCACGAGGTCGCCGCGTGGCTCGACGCGACGCTCGGTGCGGCAGGTGTCGACGACGCGCTGGCCGGCGAGCTGCAGCTGGTCGCCGAGGAGGTGCTGGTCAACGTGATCAACCACGCCTTCGCCGGGGCGCCCGAGGCCAGC
>DATCZX010000296.1:0-7159 GCA_036525695.1 Gammaproteobacteria bacterium
GAGAGCGTCGCCGAGGTCGCCCCGCTGATCGCGGCGCTGCTGACGATCCCGACCGCGGGCCACTACCCGCCGCTGGCACTGCCACCGGTGCAGCAGAAGGAGCGCACCCTCGCCGCGCTGGTCGAGCAGCTGGCCGGGCTGGCGCGGCAGCAGCCGGTCCTGGCGCTGTTCGAGGATGCCCACTGGATGGACCCGACCACGCTCGAAACGCTCGGCCTGATCATCGAGCGGGTCCAGCGGCTGCCGGTGCTGGTGATCATCACCTACCGGCCCGAGTTCGCGCCGCCGTGGGACCGGCTGCCCCACGTCACCACGCTGTCACTGACACGCCTCACCCGGCGTCACGGCTCGGCGCTGGTGGCACGGGTGACCGGGGGCAAGCCGCTGCCGGGCGAGATCGTCGAGCTGATCCTGGAGAAGACCGACGGCGTGCCGCTGTTCGTCGAGGAGCTGACCGGGGCGGTGCTCGAGTCGGGGTTGCTGACCGCAGCCGGCGACCGCTACACGCTGCGGGGGCCGCTGCCGCCGTTGGCGATCCCGTCCACGCTGCACGACTCGCTGATGGCGCGCCTCGATCGCATCAGCTCCGTCAAGGAGGTCGCGCAGACCGCCGCGGTCATCGGGCGCGAGTTCACCCTCGACCTGCTGACCGAGCTCAGCGACCGCCCTGCAGACGAGGTACGAGCCGCCCTCGAGCAGCTCGAGCAGGCCGAACTGGTGTTCCGCCGGGGTGGCGGGACGCGGTCGGATTACAGCTTCAAGCACGCCCTGGTGCAGGACACCGCTTACCAGTCCCTGCTCAAGAGCCGGCGCCAGGAGCTGCACGCGCGGATCCTCGATCTCCTCGAGTCGCGGCTCCCGGATCTCGCTGCGAGCGACCCCGGGTTGCTCGCCCATCACGCCGGCGAGGCCGGGTTCGCGACGCGCGCGCTCGACTACTGGGCCGCGGCCGGCCGCCAGGCGGTCGAGCGCTCGGCCAACGCCGAGGCGGTCAACGACCTGCAACGGGCCCTGGAGCTGCTGGCGACGCAGCCCGCCGGCCCGGCGCGCGACCGCCGTGAACTGGAGTTGCTGACGCTGCTCGGCCCGGCGCTCGGCGTGCACCAGGGCTTCGGCTCGCGCGAGTGCGAGTCGCTCTACCTGCGGGCACGCGAGCTCGCGCAGGGACAGGATCCCCGGCACCGGTTCACGATCGCCTGGGGCCAGTGGAACGTCTACCAGAACCTCGGCCGCTTCGACGAGGCTACCGGGCTGATCGAAGAGCTGCTCGAGATCGCCGCACAGAGCGGCGACCCGGCGCACCGGCTGCAGGCCCACCACTCGGGCTGGACCACCGAGCTGGTCAGGGAACGGCTTCCCGAGGCGCGCGAGCACGTGCTGCAAGGGCTCGCGCTCTACGATTTCGCACAGCACCGCGATCATGCCTTCCTGTACGGCGGTCACGACCCGGGGGTCTGCTGCAGGATGGTGGGCGGACTGGTGCACTGGCTCCTCGGCTGGCCCGACACGGCGCTGCGGCTCGCCGCAGAGGGGGTGTCCCTCGGCCAGCGTCTCGGCCACCCGAACAGCCTGGCACTGGCCTACAGCTTCCTCGGCAGCGTGCACAAGCTGCGCCGTGAACCGGAGCTGGCGATGGCCGCCGCGACCGAGTTCGCGCAGGTCGCCAGCGCCGCGGAACTGGCGCCGGCCGCGAGCGCCCATTACGTGGCCACCGCGCAGCTGCTGGTCGGCTGGGCCCGCTGCCTGCTGGGCGAGGCTGCACAGGGGCTGGCGCAGCTGCACGAGGGCATGCGGGTGATGCGCGGGGCGGGCTGGAGCCGGCGCCGACTCACCTACCAGTTCAGCCTGCTCGCCGAGGGGCTGCTGGTGACAGGCGATCGTGATGCCGGCCTGGCCGTGGTCGAAGAGGCCTTGCACACGGCCCGGCAGACCGGCGAGCACCTCTGGGACGCCGAGTTGCTGCGCCTGCGCGGCGAGCTCCTCGCTGACGGGAGCGAGGGCGACACGGCGGCTGCCATGCAGGCCTTCCGCGACGCCCTGGCTGCGGCCCGCCGACTCGGTGCGCGCGGCCTGGAGCTGCGCGCCGCGCTGGCACTGGGTCGCCACCTGCACCGGGTCCAGGGGCACGCCGCCGAGTCCCGTGGCGTGCTCGTCCCGCTGCTGGACAGCTTCACCGAAGGGGAGTCAACCGGCGACCTGCACGAGGCCCGGGCGCTGCTCGCCCAGGCCGGCTGAGACGGCCGCCGGTGCTCGAGCGCATAGCCGCAGGAACCACCCGGGATGATCTGCTCTCCGCGGGGATCGGAGGGCGGAGCGGGTGTGCCCGCAGGCGAGGAAGGCCTCGCGCGGGCGCGCCGGGTCCTGCACCTGCGCCCAGCGGCCACCGTCCCCGCCAGGCCGGGACGGGTCGGCTGCAGGTTCGCCGCAGATCAGTATGATGTGATACCCCGATCGGCCCCGAGGAACCGCAACGACATGCCCTGCAGATCACCCAGCACCGCCCTCGTCCTGTTCGCCGTGACGGCCGGCGCCGCGCTTGCCGACGAAACCGGGAACCGCCTGCTCGAGGAGGTCGTGGTCACCGCGACCCGCACCGAGCGCGCCCTCGGCGATCTCGCCGGCAACACCGCGTCGATCACCCGCGACGAGCTCGAGCTGCTCGGCGCGACCCACCCGACCGAGGCGCTCTACCGCAGCCCGGGCACCTGGATCAGCCGCGGCGGCAGCGGCCAGGAGCACCTGACCGCGATCCGCTCGCCGGTGCTGACCGGCCCGGGTTCGTGCGCCGAGTTCATGCTTGCCCAGGACGGCATCCACCTGCGCCCGACCGGCTTCTGCAACGTCAACGAGATGCTGCAGGCGAACAGCGAGCAGGCGCAGCGGATCGAGGTGATGCGCGGCCCGGGCACCGTGTTCTACGGCTCCAACGCGCTGCACGGCGTGATCAACGTGATCACCGCGGCGCCGTCGCAGGAGCCCGAGCGGCGCGGCGCGCTCGAGTTCGGCGAGGACGGCTTCGCCCGGCTCAAGGCGACCGCCGCCGAGACCCACGGCCAGCACGGCTACCGGATCAACGCCAACGTCACCCACGACGACGGCTGGCGCGACGACTCGGCCTACGACCAGTACAAGCTGGACCTGCGCCACGCCTACGCCGGCGACAGGCTCGATGTCGAGACGATCTTCTCGGCGACGCACCTCGACCAGGACACCGCGACCTTCATCACCGGGTTCGAGGCGTACAAGGACAAGGACCGGATCACCGACAACGAGAACCCCGAGGCGTACCGCAAGGTCACCTCGGCACGGGTGCTGTCACGGGTCAGCCGCGAGCTCGACGCGCAGAGCTCGCTGTCGCTGACCCCCTACGTGCTCTGGGGCGACATGGAGTTCCTGATGCACTTCCTCGCGGTCCCTGCGCTGGAGGAGAACGGCTACACCGCGGTCGGCCTGCAGTCGGCGTACCTGCACGAGCTCGCCGGCGGGCAGCAGCTGACCGCGGGGATCGACCTCGAGTACGCGGACGGCTACCTCGAGCAGACCCAGCTGGAGCCTGGCTTCAGCCGCTTCCCGCAGGGCAAGCACTACGACTACGACGTCACCTCGCTGCAGGTCGCGCCGTTCCTGCACGGCGAGTGGCCGCTGGCCGAGCGGGTCAGGCTGGTCGGCGGCGTGCGCTACGAGTGGCTCGAGTACGACTACGACAACAACATGCTCGACGGGGCGACCAAGGAGGACGGCAGCAGCTGCGTCTCGCAGGGCAACGACATTCCT
The DNA here is from genome assembly GCA_036525695.1 of Gammaproteobacteria bacterium. GTDB lineage: Bacteria > Pseudomonadota > Gammaproteobacteria > QNFN01 > QNFN01 > DATCZX01. The sequence goes on from DATCZX010000296.1 coordinate 3,775, forward strand.
TGCCGCTACAGCCGCCCGGGCGACCGCAGCGACGACTTCGACAACTGGGCCGCCCAGCTGGGCGCGGTGTTCACGCTCGACGACGACAACCGGGTCTACGTCAACCTGGCGAGCGCGTTCCGGGCCCCGCAGGCCACCGACCTCTACCGGCTGCAGGAGGGCCAGGTGATCTCCGACATCGACTCGACGCGGCTCGACAGCGCCGAGGTGGGCGTGCGCGGAAGCCGTGGGCCTTGGAGGTACGACGTCGCGGCGTTCTACATGAAGAAGAAGGACTACATCTACCAGGACAGCGACCGCCTCGTGGTCAGCGACGGCAGGACCCGACACTACGGGCTCGAGCTCGAGCTCGGCCACCTGCTCGGCGCCGGCTGGGACATCGCCACCAGCGCCACCTTCGCGCGGCACCTCTACGACTACGACGCGGTGACCCCGGGCGGCGAGGTGATCAACGACGGTGACGAGATCGACACCGCGCCGTCGACGCTGGCCAGCACCCGGCTCGGCTGGAACTACCGCCCCGGCAGCCGGGTCGAGCTCGAGTGGCTGCACGTCGGCAGCTACTACACGGATTCCGCGAACGAGCACAAGTACGCGGGGCACGACCTGCTGCACCTGCGCGGGCGCCTGGCGCTGAACCGCAGCGTCACCCTGTTCGGCCAGGTGCAGAACCTGGCCGACGAGCGCTACGCCGAGCGTGCCGACTGGAACGCGTTCGGACCCACCGATCGCTACTTCCCCGGCCGCCCGCGCACCTTCTTCGCCGGCATCGAGGTCGGCTTCTGAGCGATCCCGGGGAGGCCGGGGTCCGGGCGTGAGCCGCCGCGGCCCGCTTTGCTGCTTTGCAGCACCCGAATAAAGTGCCCGGCGGGGTTGGACCTGCCGGAGAAATGGTCTACTTTGATCGATACCCCAGCGATCCAGTCTGTTTTCGACCCGACTGGGGACCCCACCACCGAAGGAGCATCGCATGGCCAAGTTCAAGCCCCTGATGACGGGCACCCTCACCGCCGCTCTGGCACTGGCGCTGGGTCAGCCGGCGCTGGCCGCACAGAACATCGAGAAGCTGAAGCAGATGAAGGTCGCCACGACCGACCTGAACATCCCGGTCGTGCCGCAGACCGGCAGCAACGCCGACGCGATCCGCGCGAACCTGAAGCGGATCAAGATGCCGCCCGGGTTCAAGATCGACCTGTTCGCGATCGTCCCGGACGCGCGCCACATGGCGGTCGCGCCGAGCACCAACATGCTGTTCGTCGGCACCCGCAAGACCACGGTCTGGGCGGTCACCGACCGCAACAGTGACGGCGCCGCCGACGAGGTGAAGTCGTTCGCGCCGTCGCTGGACTTCACCAACCCGAACGGCGTCTGCTGGACCAGGGACGGCTTCCTGATCGTCGCCGAGCACAACCGCGTGCTGAACTTCCCGGCCGCCGAGTTCTTCTACGAGGGCCCGGACGTCGCCGTGATCGAGGTCGTGCCCCAGGGCAAGCTGATACCGCCCGAGGAGGAGTCCTACAACCACGGTGCCCGCACCTGCCGCGTCGGTCCCGACGGGATGCTCTACATCACCCTCGGCCAGCCGTACAACGTGCAGCCGCGCGACAAGGTCGCGATGTACGAAGAGCTCGGCATCGGCGGCATGGTCCGCCTGAACCCGTTCGACGGCACCGGGCGCGAGGTGGTGGCACGCGGCGTGCGCAACTCGGTCGGCATGGACATCAACCCGAAGGACAAGACCGTCTGGTTCACCGACAACCAGACCGACGGCATGGGCGACGACACGCCTCCCGGCGAGCTGAACCGCATCACCAAGGCGGGCGGCGAGCACTTCGGCTACCCGTTCATCCACGGCACCAACGTGCAGATCGCCGGCACCGCGGCGGCCCCTGACCTGAAGGACATGAAGCCGCCGGCGAACTGGACCAAGCCGCAGATCGAGTTCCCCGCGCACCAGGCGCAGCTCGGCATGACCTTCTACAACGGCAAGATGTTCCCGGCCGAGTACCAGGGCGGCATCTTCGTCGCCACGCACGGCTCGTGGAACCGGACCAAGCCGAGCGGCGCGCTGGTCAACTTCGTCTCGATGAAGGCTGACGGCACCGCCGACAAGAGCAGCGTCTTCGCCGAGGGCTGGCTCGACGAGAACGGCATCTACCGCGGTCGCCCGGTCGACGTGGCGGTGATGAAGGACGGCTCGCTGCTGGTCTCCGACGACTTCGCCGGAGCGCTCTACCGCATCACCTACAGCGCGCCCTGAGCGACGCGTGAACACGCGGCCCGGGAGGCGGTTTGCCTCCCGGGCCTCGTTTCACCACTGCCCATGACGATGAAACCACGCTCGAGACAGGCTGCCGCGCCGCTGCTGGCCGGTTGCCTGGCGCTGGCCCTCGGTGCCGGCCTCGCCCATGCCGGGGACCCGGCGGCGGGGCGCACGCAAGCCCAGCAGTGCGCGACCTGCCACGGACCGCTCGGCATGAGCATCAACCCCGGCGCACCGAACCTGGCCGGACAGCCCGCGGTCTACCTGGTCGAGCAGCTGAAGGCGTTCCGCAGCGGCAAGCGCCAGCACGAGGTGATGAGCCTGATCGCCAAGCCGCTGCAGGATGGCGAGATCGTCGACCTGGCGGCCTGGTACGCGTCGCTCGAGGTCTCGGTCAAGGCACCGCAGTAGGCTGCCCGACCGGCCGCCAACCCGGCCTGCACGCGCCAACCGTTGCGTCTACCCGGAAAGTGGGGCAGCCCCTGCTGCGTCGCCCGTTCTCCTTGCGGCCAGGGGCAAGGCAGATCCCCGGTCCCCCTGGCCGTCCGGCTAGCCGCCCGCCCCGCGCCCGCTGCCGCCCAGCCGCAGCGTCCCCTCGCGGGTGGCACGCAGCGCCGGGCGCAACGCGCCGAGATCGAGCTTGGCGTCGAAGCTGTAGGCGATCTCCTCGTGCTCGTTGCGCACCAGGTCGGTGACCAGGGCGATGCCGCTGAGCAGGTCGACATCGGCGACCAGCGTCACCTCGCCGGTGCCGTAGCCGGCCACCTCGGGCAGCTGGTTGGCGACCCCGGCGATGACCCTGTGCCCGGCCAGGCTGATGCTGTACGCGATCCCGCGCAGCGCCAGCGCCGAGGCGTTCGGGTTGACGATGCGCAGGCCGATCTCGAAGCGCGGCAGCCCGCCGTCGCCGGGCAGCGAGCGGAACGCGGTGACCGTCACCGTCGGCGTCTCGTAGCCGGGCTGCATCCCGGCGCAGCCGGCCAGCAGCAGCAGCAGGAGCAGCAGCCCCGCGCGACGCATGCCGATGTTCGATCGGTTCAAGCCAAGCCTCCTCTATCGAGCGGTAGCACCGGTCACCCCGGCGGTACCGCTGCAGGTCGGGCTGCAGCCCGACAAAGCCTC
>DATCZX010000297.1:0-3115 GCA_036525695.1 Gammaproteobacteria bacterium
CTCCGCCGACGGCAGCCGCGGGATGCAACCGAGGCACGGCGCCGCCAGCCGCCGGCGCAGCGTCTCCAGCTGCCCGTCCAGCCGCTCGACCTCGGGGTCGATCACGTTGGCGACCCACCCGGCCAGCCGCAGGCCGTGCGCGGCGACGCTGGCGGCGGTCAGCAGCGCGTGGTTCAGGCAGCCGAGGCGCACGCCGACCACCAGCACCACGTCGAGGCCGAGCCGCGCGGCGAGGTCGGCCAGCGTGAGCCGATCGTCGAGCGGCACCAGCCAGCCGCCGGCCCCCTCGACGACCACGGCATCGCTCGCTTCGGCCAACGTCGCGTAGCCGGCGACCAGCCGCTCGAGGTCGAGCGTGACCCCGGCCTCGGCGGCGGCCAGGTGGGGGGCGATCGGCGGCGCCAGCGCGTACGGGTTGACCGCGGCGTAGGGCCAGCGCTCGGTGGCGCTGGCGCGCAGCAGCTCGGCATCGCTGTTGCGCAGGCCGCCGGCGCCTGCGTCGCAGCCGGCCGCGACCGGCTTGTAGCCGGCCACGCGCAGGCCCGCCGCGCGCAATCTCAACCTCAGCGCCGCGGCGACCAGCGTCTTGCCGACGCCGGTGTCGGTGCCGGTGACGAACAGGCCGCGGGCGCTGCTCATCGCCGCGGGCGGCGCAGCGCGTCGACCGGCACGGCGCCGGCGGCGCCGTCGTCGGGCGGCAGCCAGGCGTGGCCGTAGACCACCTCGTAGGTGGCCGGCAGCGTGCCGTCGGCGCGGCGGAAGGTCTCGTAGGCGGCGGTCAGCCGGGCCAGCGCCTGGCGCCCGGTGAGCCCGCGCGGACGCCCGGCGGTGACGTTGTGCGCGCCGATCGCCTTGAGGTCGCGCAGCAGGCCGCCGAGCTCGCGGTAGGTCACCGTCAGGTGCTCGCAGTCCATCACCGGGTCGGCGAAGCGCGCGCGCAGCAGCGCGTCGCCGAGGTCGTGCAGGTCGAAGAAGGCGTTGACGTGGTTGCGCCGGTCGACCTCGGCCCAGCTCGCGCGCAGCTCGCCGAGGGTGTCCGGGCCGAAGGTGGCGAACAGCAGCAGCCCGCCGGGCCGCAGCACGCGGCGCACCCCGGCGAACAGCGCGGCCGGGTCCATGCTCCACTGGAACGCCAGGTTCGAGAAGACCAGGTCGAAGCTGCCCGGCGCGAACGGCAGCTGCGCCATGTCGGCGCAGGCCCACAGCGGCGGCGCGGGGTGCGCGCGCCCGGCGGCGGTGCGCAGCATCGCCTCGGCGAGGTCGGCCGCGACCAGCGTCGCCCCGGGGAAGCGCTGGCCCAGCCCGGCGGTCTGGCGCCCGGTGCCGCAGCCGAGGTCGAGCAGCGCGCGCGGCTGCAGGCGCATCAGCTCGAGCCGGGAAAGCAGCCGGTCGCCGATCTCGTGCTGCAGCACCGCGTGGGCGTCGTAGCTGGCGGCGGCGCGCTCGAACGAGGCGCGCACCGCGCGGCGGTCGAGCGCGTAGGGCTGCGGGTCACTCATCGAGGAAGCGCTCCAGGGCGGCGTGGCAGGCGTCGGGCCGGGCCACGAACGGGGCGTGCCCAGCCCCCGCGATGACTTCGACGCGGCCCTTCGGCCACAGCGCCGCCAGCGCCGTCGCGGCCGCTGCCGGGACCAGCGCGTCGTCGCTGCCGAGCAGGCACAGCAGCGGGACGGCCAGGCCGCAGCCCGCCGCGCGCAGGTCGCTATCGGCGAGCAGCGCCAGCCCGCTGCCCAGCGCCTCCGGCACGGCGTCGGCGTTGGCCAGCTCCGCGCGCAGGCGGCGCAGCACCGCGCGCTGCTCGAGGTCGCCGTGCGCGGCGAGGCCGGCGAAGCGGGCCAGCGTGCCCGCCGGATCGGCGGCGAGACCGTCGGTGAACCCCTGCAGGGTGTCCGCGGCGACCGCGGCCATCCAGTCGTCGGCCTGGGCGAAGCGCGGCGTGGCGCAGACCAGCGCGAGGCGTGCGACGCGTTCCGGCCGCGCCAGCGCCAGCTGCAGGCAGGCCAGACCGCCGAGCGACCAGCCGGCCCAGTCGGCCGCACCCGGCACGCTGTCGGCGAGCAGGCCGGCGAGTTCGACGAGGGTCGCCGGGAACGGCACCGCGCGGCTGCCGCCGTGGCCCGGCAGGTCGACCAGGTGGACCCGGCGGGTCCGTGCCAGGCGCTCGGCCAGCGGCAGCAGGGCCGGGCCGCTGAAGCCCCAGCCATGCACCAGCGCGAGGTCGCGGCCGGCGCCGTGCGCGGCGACGTGCAGCGGGCCGGCGCTCACCGCGGCAGCTCGGCCAGCGCCTCGAGCAGGCGGTCGACCTGCGCCGCGTCGTGGCTCGCGGAGAAGGTGATGCGCAGCCGCGCGCTGCCCTCGGGCACCGTCGGCGGGCGGATCGCGGTGACCAGCAGGCCGCGCTGCTCGAGGAAGCGGCTGGCGGCCAGCGCGCGCGCGCTGTCGCCGAACAGCAGCGGCTGGATCGGCGTCGCCGACGGCATCAGCTCGAGGCCGAGCGCGGCGGCGCCGGCGCGGAAGCGTTCGACCAGCGCGCGCAGCCGCTCGCGCCGCCACGCCTCGGCACCCGCGAGGCGCAGGCTGACCCGGGTCGCCGCGGCCACCGCCGGCGGCAGCGCGGTGGTGTAGATGTACGGCCGGGCAAGCTGGATCAGCGTCTCGACCAGCTCCTCGCTGCCGGCGACGAACGCGCCGAAGGTGCCGAACGCCTTGCCCAGCGTGCCGACCAGCAGCGGCACCGCGTCGCCGTCGAGGCCGTGCAGCGCCACGCTGCCGCGCCCGCCGGGGCCGACCACGCCGAGGCCGTGGGCGTCGTCGACCAGCAGCCGCGCGCCGCGCGCGCGGCAGGCGGCGGCCAGCTCCGGCAGCGGGGCGACGTCGCCGTCCATGCTGAACACGCCGTCGGTGGCGACCAGCGCCCGGCCCGCGCCGGCGTCGGCCAGCCGCGCGTCCAGTGCCGCGGCATCGGCGTGGGCGTAGCGCAGCAGGCGCGCGCCGCTGAGACGGGCGCCGTCGTACAGCGAGGCGTGGTTCAGGCGGTCCTCGACCACGCTGTCGCCGCGCCCGGCGAGCGCGGCGATGGCGCCTAGGTTGGCCATGTAGCCGGTCGAGAAGAGCA
>DATCZX010000298.1:0-4128 GCA_036525695.1 Gammaproteobacteria bacterium
GCCGGCACGCGTGTTAGGGAAGGGCCGGGAATTTCGTTGGTCACTGGAAAGGATCCGCTAAGCCATGGTCGAGACCATTTCCGTACTCCGCCTCACGGTCCCGCAGATCGACGCTGCGGCCGGTCCGCTGGCCCTCGACCAGGGCAAGGTGTCGCAGTGGCTCGACTCCATGCCGCTGGCCAACGTCGAGGAGTCGGCGACCAGCGTGCGCGACTCGCTGCAGAAGATGAACCGCGGCAAGGTGCCGACCGAGACCCGTTACAAGGTCATGGAGATGATGGTCGGCAAGGCCCAGGCGATCGACGCGGCGATGAAGAAGCAGCGGGAGAAGACCGCGTTCCAGCCGACCGAGCGCAACCGCCAGCTGGCGGCACTGCACCAGTCGATGCTCGAGGAGATCGCCCACGGCTACAAGCGCGTGCTCGCCGACCTGCTGCAGCACGGCGAACCCGGGCGCGTGCCGCAGGCGATGGTGGTCAGCGCGCATCGCGCGATCCACGCGCTGTCGCACGAACTGCTCGAATCCTACGTCGCCTACTCGACCGAGCCCGACAACACCTGGGGTGAGATCCACCGCATCTACCGCTTCGCCAGCCAGGCGAAGTTCCACCAGACCCCGGTCACCAGCAGCAGCGACAGCTCCGCCAAGGAGACCATCGAGGACGCCTACCGGCAGATCATCCTGCTGTTCCTGGCGAACCCGTACCACCTGATGCAGGGCGAGGTGTACACGCTGTTCCCGATGATCGCCAAGTGGGTGGACGGCTGCCAGCTGACCCCGGTGCAGAGCGGCTCGGCGCTCAGCGGGCAGCTCTACATCGACCCCGAGCAGGACCGGCCGCCGCTGTACGCCCCGAGCACCATGCCGGCCAAGCCGATCTCGGCGCTGCGCGTCGACGTCAGCGAGGCCAGCGCGATGGTCGCGGTGCCGATCGAGAAGCTCGAGTTCCTCCGCCGCGACAAGAAGTCGCTGTCACTCGCCGACCGCATGCGCCGCGACATGCTGATGCGGCTCCGGCACGCCTGGGACGCACGGCGCGAGCGCACCACCCCGCGCGAGCCGCAGAACATCGACATCCAGGTGATCGTCACGCTCGGCGGCTGCCACCACTACGTCAGCGGCGAGAAGGATTTCGCCCCCGAGCCAGACGAGCTGCGCCTGAGCGGCGAGGCCGGGCAGAAGTCGACCGCCAGCCTCAGCATGATGAGCGAGCACCAGGAGCAGTGGTCGACCAACGTCGGCGCGCAGATGTCGCTGCGCACCTCGCGCTTCGAGGCCAGCGAGGTGGGCGGCCGCGACGCCTGGGAGTCGATCTACGAGACCCGCAGCCAGGTGGTCGAGAAGGCGCTCGACTACGAGGACAAGTTCCGCCAGAAGTTCGAGCTGTCGACCTGGAAGCAGCACGACATCAGCGAGGGCGGCATCTCGATCTCGCTCGGCGAGACCCTGCCCGAGGGCAACATCCGCGTCGGCGAGCTGATCGGCTACCGCCACTCTGCCGACGCGCACGAGCGCTGGAACATCGGCGCGGTGCGCTGGATGCAGTTCCTGCCCGGCCGCGGCCTGAGCCTCGGCATCCGCAAGCTGACCGACAACGCCGTCGCCGTCGGCGGGCGCGCGGTCGAGGGCACCGGCGCCGGCGGTGAGTACTTCCGGCTGCTGCTGAGCGGGCCGCTGCAGCAGGACGCCGAGGTCAGCGTGATCGCGCCCGCGGCGATCTTCGACGTCGGCACCGTGCTGCTGGTCAACGACGGCCAGAAGCTGACCTACCTGCGCCTGTCCGACCTGGCCGACACCTCGCGCAGCTTCTCGCAGTTCACCTTCGGGGCCGCGCAGCCGCCGAAGATGAAGACCCCGCTGAAACAGAGCAGCACCTTCTCGCCGTTCTGAGTCCGCCGCCGCGCGCTTGTCAACGCGGCGCGGCGCTGCTTAGAATGCCGGCTCGCCCGGGCGGGCGTCGTATAATGGCTATTACCTCAGCTTCCCAAGCTGAAGACGTGGGTTCGATTCCCATCGCCCGCTCCACTCTCTCCCGCCACCCTCAGCCGAGCCACGGCTGGGGGCTCCTGCTCAGCGCGACCGCGACGACGTAGGCGAACGCGGCCAGCGACCCGGCCCACGCCGCGCCGCGCCAGGCGCCCTGCAGCCAGCCGCGCAGCGCCACCACCCCGAGACCGATGTGCAGCAGCAACCCGCCGAGCTTGGCGCTGAGCCACGGCTCGACCAGCGGGTACTGGCGTAGCAGCAGGGCGAGACCGATCCCGGCCAGCAGCAACAGCGTGTCGTTGACGTGCGGCACCCAGCGCGCCCACGCGCTGTGCCGCCACGGCGACGACCGCCAGGTCCACCAGCCGCGCAGCAGGAACAGGCCCAGGCTGAGCGCGATGCAGGCGAGGTGCAGCCCCTTCAGCCACGGGTAGAGGGTGACCGGCAAGCGACCGCCTCAGCCCGCTCGCCCGTCGACCCGGGGGCGCAGGTAGATCGGCGCGAAGCGCGCCGTCCAGGCGCCGAGGGCGACCAGCCAGGCGAGCGCCGCGAGCAGCGTCAGCCCGTCGCGCAGCCAGGCCAGCGGCCACGGCATCTCGGCCAGCACGCGCAGCAGCAGCGCCAGCTCGACGCCGAGGAAGCAGTACCAGCCGTAACGGTCGAGCTCGAGCGCACGCCCCGAGTGGCCGAGGCTGACCCGCGACGCCATCGCCACCACCATCGCCGCGACGAAACCGATCCCCAGCGCGTGCAGCGGCGCGCGCCCGAGCAGCCAGGCCTCGCCGGCGAGCCACGCCAGGTCCTGCAGCAGGTAGAGCGCCATGCCCAGCGCGAGCCCGGCGAAGGCCAGGTGCAGCACCCCGAGCAGGCGCACCTGCAGGCTCGCCCGCAGGCGCCAGGCCAGGGTCAGCTGCAGCGCCACCGCGAGCAGCAGGGCGTCGGGCAACCCACGCCACGCGGGCCAGCCGAGCAGGTCGCAGGCCGCGTGGCCGCTGACCGCGAGCCACGCCAGCGGCAGGCTCCAGCGCGGCTGCACGACCCGGTAGCCGGCCAGCACGCTGCTGGAGAAATACGGGATCATCCGGTGGCCCACCACCAGCAGCAGCGGCACCAGGAACAGCCACAGGCCGACGGCCTGGGCGGCACCCAACGCCCACCCGGCCCCGCTCAGCAACCAGCCGAGGAACGCCAGCTGGGCCAGCTGGGCCGCCACCAGCACCGTGTTCAGGTGGCGCTCGTAGTGCTTGTCGGTGGCCGGCGCCAGGCGGTAGACCCGCCACAGCGCCAGGCTGCCGGCGACGAACCCGGCCAGCAGCAGCAGGGCACCCAGCGCCCACGCCGCGCGGCCCGCCCACGGCGCCAGGTAGGCCAGCAGCACCCCGAGCGCCATCGGCAGGAACGCGGCGAGCACGTGGCCGCGCGGCACCGGCGGTCCGTCCATCCAGCGCGGGTAGGTGGTCATCAGGAAGCCGAACAGGAAGAACGGGAAGACCCCGAACAGCATCTGGAAGGCGTGCAGCTGGGTCAGCGGCACCGCGCTGCTGCCGAGCGTCGTGCCCGCCTGGCGGGCGAGCAGCTCGGCGCTCCAGAACAGCAGCGAGAGCACCAGCTGCAGCGCCCCGCCGAGGAACATCACGCGGTGCGGGGCCGCGGTCCAGGTAGTCCACAGGGCGCCATTCACGCGCACGGCCCGGTCGCACCGGGAAGCGCCCGGCGGGCTCAGGGTAGGGCGGCGCGCCCCCCCGATCTTTGACCGCCATCAAGCCCGTGGCGGCCGGCCGCGAGCAGGGTGCAGGAGCGCTGGCTGCGCCCGGCAGGCGGGCCCTGCGCCGGCAGCGCGGAGCGGAGCTCTCCCGCGGCTACAGCGCCTCGTTGATGCGGACCTGGACCTTGCTGCCCAGCCGCACGCCGCTGGCCACGCCCTGCAGGTCGCCGGGCTGCGGCAGCGCGTTGCCGGATTTCGACACCCGCGCGCCGACGTTGACCTCGGGGAAGCCGGAGAGGCGGAAGTTCGGGGCCATCGCCTGCGAGTCGTCGAGGACCACGGTCAGCGGCAGCTCGCCGGCCTGCCGGCGGACGATCGCCAGCGGCACCCGCGGGCCGTTGCTGGCGCGCGCGTAGACGAACAGGGTGTCGCCGGG
>DATCZX010000299.1:0-2418 GCA_036525695.1 Gammaproteobacteria bacterium
GGTTCAGCAGGCCGGGCACCGTGGCGGCGACGAACCCGGTGGTCTCGAGCCGCAGCAGCGCGGCCAGGTAGCCGCGGTTGTGCGTGGCCAGGCGCGCCGCTTCGCGCTCCTCGGCGCCGACCTGCTGGGCCAGCTTGACGCTGCCGAGGCCGTCGACCAGCAGCGCCGACAGCGCGCCGCTCTGCTCGCGCACCGCGCGCGTCTGTTGCTCGACCCGTGGCCGTACGCGCGCCAGGAACAGCAGCTGCGCCGGCAGCAGCGCCAGCGCGACCAGGGTCAGTTCCCAGCTCAGGCCGAGCATCAGCGCCAGCGCGCCGAGCAGCGCCAGGCTGCCGTTGAACCCGGCCAGCAGGCCGTCGACGGCGAAGCGCTGCACCTCGGCGACGTCGCCGTCGAGGCGGCTCAGCAGGTCACCGGTGCGGGCGCGGGCGAAGAAGGTCGGTGGCAGCGTGTGCAGGTGGCGGTAGAGCGACTCGCGCAGCGCGAACAGCACGCGCCCGGAGAGGGCGACGTAGGCGCGCCGGTTGAGGCCGCCGAGCAGCGCGCCGAGCAGCGCGCTGGCCAGCAGCGCCGCGCAGCAGGCGAGCACGATGTTGAACTCGCGCGCCAGCAGGCCGTCGTCGATCAGCCACTTGGTCAGCCACGGCTGTGCCAGCCCGAGGGCGGTGGCGCCGAGCGAGAGCAGCGCGACGCCGGCCAGCGCGGTGCGCTCTGGGCGCACGTAGCCGAGCAGCCAGTGCAGGGCGGCACGGCGCGGCGCGTCCATGCTGGGGTCAGCGCTGGATCACGCGGACCCAGCTGGTGCCCATGTCGGCGCCGCCCGGCAGCTCGATGCTGCCGATCTTCTCCAGCGTCTCGGTGGAGTAGACGGCGATGTCGTTCATCGTCCCGCCGAGGTAGACCTCCTTGCCGTCGGCGGAGATGTTGATGGTGTAGTAGGTGTGCTCGAGCTGCACCCGCTTGACCAGCGTGTCGCTGGCGAGGTCGGTCTTCGACAGCTGGGTGTAGACCGAGAACGCCTCGTTGCGCTTGACCGGGTTCACCACCGACGAGAACAGGATCGCCGCGGTCTCCTCGAAGTCGTCCATGCGGTACTCGCCGGTCTTCAGGTCGAGGGTCAGCATGCCGGTCTTCCACGCCGCCGGGTCGTCCGGGCTCATGTCGGTGCGCAGCGCGAAGTACGGGTTCACGAACACGCGCGCCTGCTCGTACTGGTTCCAGACGCCGAAGATGTCCGGCGGCGCGTAGTTCGGCCGCTCCCAGTTCATCGCCTTCAGCGTCTCGAGGCGCCTGCCGCTCTGCGGGTCGAGTACCTCGATGTCCCAGGAGACCGCGTAGAGCCGGTCGCCGGCGTCGTTCAGCAGCAGCTGCACGGTGCGCCGGGGGGCGGGCAGCAGCCGCGCCGGCTTCGCCTTGACCCCGGCGTCGGTGCGGTAGACCGCGATGCGCGGCGCCTCGACCACCATCTCGGCCTTCTCCAGCCGCGTCACCGCCTGCATCACGAACAGCTCGCGGCCGTCCGGGCTGATGTCCATCGCGAACATCCCCTTGATCCGCTTGCCCGGCTCGTCGAAGTCGGCGCGGAACACCTCGCTGCCGCTGTCGAGGTCGATGCCGCTGATGCTGCCGAGGTGGTTGGTCAGCACGTAGGCGATGCGCCCGTCGGGCGACGGCACCACGCCGACCGGCGAGCCGGCGCCGGGAATGGTGATGCTGCGCACGGTGCTGCGCGCCTTGGCGTCGACCAGGTGCAGCTGGTTCGGCTTGGTCGTGGTCAGCAGGAAGTCGGCGGCGCTCGCCGGCGCGCCGGCCAGCAGCAGCGCGGCGAGGCCGGCGGCCAGGGCCAGCTGCGGGGAACGGGATTGCTTGCGCATCGTGGCGGGCCTCGTCATTTCTTCGGGAACACGGCCTGCAGCTTGCGCCAGTCCTGCGCTGCCGAGGGTGCGTCCGCGCTCCAGTCCGGGTAGGTGTTGATGGTGTCCGGCACCTGCGCCGGCCACCAGCACGGGTCCGAGCAGCCGTACAGGTCGGCCTCCATCGGCTGGCACAGCGCGGCGACGCCGCCGAACGGGTCGACCTCCCAGCCGGGGTCCAGCGTCGAGGTGCAGCCGGCGACCGTCTGCATCATCAGCACCTCGTCGGTGCGCCCGGCCTCGGCCGCCTGCTCGAGCAGGCGCGCCTTCTTGTTCAGCGGTTTCAGGTGCTTCATGACAGGCCTCTGCGCGGTGCGACGTGACGCACCAGGAAGTCGGGGTTGTGTTCGAGGATGCGCGCGTAGACGCCCAGGCCGAAGTCGATCCAGTCGCGCATCAGCCCGCAGTAGTGCAGCGTCGGCTGCAGCGGGTCGCCGTGGCGTGCGTAGGCCTCGTGGTAGCAGCCGCCGGCGCACAGGTGGCGGATGCGGCAGGTCGCGCAGTC
>DATCZX010000300.1:0-3432 GCA_036525695.1 Gammaproteobacteria bacterium
CTCGTCCAGCGCGCTGCGCAGGTAGCCGCGGCGGGTCTGCTGCGGGTCCTGGGGATCGTTGCGCGAGCGCAGGTAGTTGTCCACCGGGCCGCGCGCGAGCACGCCGAGGGACTCGACCAGGCTGGTCGCGTCGGTCAGCCCCTGCAGCGCGCGCACGCAGCCGCGCCGGGCGCTCTCCTCGTAGCGTCCGAAGGTCAGCTCGCCGGGATCGAGCCGCTCGCGCAGGTGGCGCTGGATCGCCGCCCAGACGTGCTCGAGCCGGCGCAGCTTGGCCATCGCCTCGTCGGCCTCGCGCTTGGCGCTGCCGCGGAACGACGCCAGCAGCAGGCGGCGGCGCAGCGCCGCCTCCGGGGTGGCCGGGAACAGCATCTCGCGCAGCCGTCCGACCTTCTTCACCAGCAGGCCGAGCAGCAGCCAGAAGCCGCCGAACCAGGCGCCGAACAGGAACACCAGGAAGCCCCACAAGCCGGCGTCGCCGAACAGCGCGGCGCCGAGCCCGAGCAGCGCGGCCCCGAGGGAGAAAAAGCCGAAGGCGTTGAACAGCGTGCGCATGCGCTGAGCTTACCCGATCCGGCCGGCGCGACGCCGGTTGCCGGGCTACCGCCGGCCACGCAGAATGGCCGCATGGCCGCCGAGATGACCGACGACGAGCTGCGCACCAGCGTGCTGGGGCTGCTCGACGCGCACACGGTGCTGTCGCTGGCGACGCTGCACCGGGGCGGCGCGCACGCCGCCTCGCTGATGTACGCGCGCGACGGCTACACGCTCTACTGGCTGTCGTCGACCGGCAGCCGCCACTCGCAGGCGCTGGCGGAGCAGCCGCGGGTCACCGCGACGGTCGCCGGGCAGTTCACCGATTTCCGCGAGATCCGCGGCCTGCAGCTGTCGGGCACGGCCAGCCTGGTCAGCGTGGCCGACGAGTCGCGCCAGGCCATGGAGCACCTGGCGGCCCGCTACCCGTTCCTGGCGCTGTTCCAGTCGGGCGTCGGCCGGCTGGCGCAGCGGCTGGCCGACTCGGCGGTCTACCGGCTGACGCCGGCGGCGATCACGCTGATCGACAACACCCGCGGTTTCGGCTTCAAGCAGACCCTGCGTCCCTGACCCCGCGCCAAGGAGATACCGCCATGCCCGTACGCGCCGCCGTGATCCAGGCCGCCCCCGTCCCGTTCGACCGCCAGCGCACGCTGGACAAGGTCCGCGCACTGGCCGCCGATGCCGCGGCCCAGGGCGCCCGGCTGGCGGTGTTCCCGGAGGCGTTCGTCTCCGCCTACCCGAAGGGGCTCGACTTCGGTGCCCGCGTCGGCATGCGCTTCCCGGCCGGGCGCGAGGAGTTCCGCCGCTACTTCGACAGCGCGGTCGACGTGCCCGGCCCGGCGGTCGAGTTCCTCGGCGAGGTCGCGGCCGAGAACCGGCTGTTCCTGGTCATCGGCGTGATCGAGCGCGACGGCGGCACGCTCTACTGCACGGTGCTCACCTTCGCCCCGGACGGCAGCTACCTGGGCAAGCACCGCAAGCTGATGCCGACGGCGCTGGAGCGGCTGGTGTGGGGCTTCGGCGACGGCTCCACGCTGCCGGTGTTCGACACCGCGATCGGCCGCCTCGGTTCGGTGATCTGCTGGGAGAACTACATGCCGGCGCTGCGCATGGCGATGTACGCGAAGGGTGTCCAGCTCTACTGCGCGCCGACCGCCGACGACCGCGACACCTGGCTGCCGACGATGCAGCACGTCGCCCTCGAGGGGCGCTGCTTCGTGCTCTCGTGCAACCAGTACACGACGCGCGGCGACTTCCCCGCCGACTACGCCGCGGTGCAGGGCGACGACCCGGCGACGGTGATCTCGCGCGGCGGCAGCTGCATCGTCGGCCCGCTCGGCCAGGTGCTGGCCGGACCGGACTTCTCCGGCGAGACCATCCTGGTCGCCGACCTCGACCTCGACGAGATCGCCCGTGGCAAGTACGACTTCGACGTCACCGGCCACTACGCGCGGCCCGACGTGTTCCGGCTGCTGGTCAACGAGAGCCCGCAGCCGGCGGTGCGCACGGTCGCCGGTTTTCCCGGCGACGCCTGAAGCGCTGCCGGCCAGGCTCCCGTGATTGGCTATGCTTTAGCCTGTAATCGCGCCAGCCCATTGCAGAGAGAAGCCCATGACTGCCGACAAGCTCGTCGACGACGCCGTCTCCCGCATCTGCGCCGTGGTCTCCACCGAACTCAGCGCGCAGGACCAGGCACGCATCCGCCACATCGTCGCGGAGATGGCCGTCGCGATGGTCAACCACACCGCCGACGAGTGCTCGGACAATGTCAGGCGTGTCTACGGTCCGCAGACCGACATCGCGCACCAGATCGCCGACGAGATCAAGCGCCGGCAGGTCGCGCTGATCGCCAACCTGCAGAGCATGCGCTGACGCCGGAGTCGTCAGCCGCTCCGGGCCGGGTCGCGCAACCGTGCGATGACGCGGTCGATGGCCGCCAGGTAGAGCTCGCGCAGCTGCGCGCGCAGCATCTCCGGTCGCGCGCTCCCGGCCAGTTGCTCGCGGTACTCCCGGCCGTCGACCCGGTAGGCGAGCTCGCAGCGGATCGGTTTCGGGCTCTCCCGGTCGTGGAAATCGAACACCAGCGGCCCCGGGGCGGGCCGGTAGCCGGCGCTGCCCTGGCCCGGGGGCTCGATCCCCACGGCACCGCTCCCCCCGGGATCGAACACGCTCAGCTCGAGGTCGGTCAGCTCGAGCCGGGTTGGCGTCGGCCTGGGCGCCGCACGCAGCGCGATGCGGTTGTGCAGCAGCGCGACGACGTCGGCCTCGAAGTAGTTGTCGCCGAGGTAGTAGCGCACCCCGCCCGCCTCGGCGCGCTTGGCCGGCCCGCTCGGCGCCGCGCGGGCGTCGCTCACGTCGATCGGCGGTGGCGGCGCCACGCGCTCCGGCGCGGCGCTGCAGGCGGCGAGCGCCAGCGCCGCCAGTAACGGCGCCAGCCTCGGCATGGCGGCAGCTAGAGCAGTTCTCATCCCTCGATTCTCCCGCGGGCGGCGTTGCATGGCCCGGGGCGATACCCTAACCGTCACGGGAAAAATGTCCATGTCCCGCGGTACAGCCCCGGGCCCCCGGCGGAGCGTCTGGCCGGCAGCCGCTGGGGCAACCGGCTGTACCCGGCGCGGCGGGCGTTGCATGCTACGGGGCGCCCCCGGCGCCCCGCGCCGCGTACCGCAGCAGGAGAACCGCATGGCCCGAGTCGCCCTGATCAAGCCCGAGACCGTCACCGACCCGGTGATCGCCGAGATCTTCGCCTGGGTCACCGACATGGAAGGGGCGGTCCCCAACCACTTCTTCGTCGAGATGAACTTCCCCGAGTACCTGAAGGCCAAGCTCGGCTCGACCAAGGTGCTGTGGCAGTGCGGCGAGCTGACGGTCGAGGAGATCCAGCACGTCGGCATCCTG
>DATCZX010000301.1:0-4647 GCA_036525695.1 Gammaproteobacteria bacterium
GGCCGAGCCTGGCGGCATCCGCCGGCGCCAGCCTGATGCAGGCGGTGACCGCGTCCGGGGTCCGCTGCAGCGCCTGCGCCCGGCGCACCAGCGCGTCGCCGGCGTAGATCGGCACCTCGCCGACCCGCAGCAGCCCGTCCGGCAGCCGCACCGGCGCCGGCTTGACCTCGCTCGCGGGGGCGTTGTCGGCGGTCAGCTCGCCGCAGGCGGCACGCAGCGCGGCGAGCACCTCGCCCGGTGCCTCGTAGCCGAAACCGTCGAGGCCGAACTGGTTGCCGAGCACGCGCAGCACCTTCCAGGCCGGGCGCGCCTCGCCGGGCGGTGCCACCGCCCCTTCCCACGACTGCCAGCTGCCCCCCAGGTTGACGAAGGTCCCGGAGCTCTCGGCGAAACCGGCCACCGGCAGCAGCACGTCGGCCAGCTCGAGCAGTTCCGGGGAGACGAACGGGGTCAGCGCGACGACCTGGGCGGCCGCGCTCAGCGCGGTCCGCGCGGCCTGCGGGTCCCAGCAGTCGGCCTGCGGCTCGACGCCGAGCAGCAGGTAGCCGCGGCGCGGCTGCTCGAGCATCGCGCGGGCGTCGAGCCCGGGCGCCTCGCGCACGCTGCCGCCGGGGCCGCGGTGCGGCAGCACGCCGGCCAACGCGGCACCGACGCTGTTCGCCGCCGGCAGCAGGAAGCCGATGCGGCTGCCGGTGGCCGCGGCGATCGCGCGCGCCACCAGCGTGATGAAACCGTAGGCCGGGTGCGCCTGGGCCAGCGCGCCGAGCAGCAGCACGCTGCGCTCGCCGCGGCGCAGCAGCCTGGCCAGCGCCTGCTGTGCGTCGCTCGGCTGCTCCGGCTGGTGGATCGACAGCGGCAGCATCGCGCCGGCGGCGGCGGCGATGCCGACCAGCTCGTCGAGCAGCGCGGCCGGCCCGGCCACCAGCGACTCGGCCAGCGGGAACGGGTGCGGGTAGTCGAGCGGGTTCAGCAGCGCGACCTGCGCCCCGCCGAGCGCCGCCTTGCGCAGCCGGTGGGCCAGCAGCGGCTGCTCCTTGCGCAGGTGCGAGCCGATCACCAGCGCGGCGTCGACCTGCTCGAGCTCGGCGATCGGCAGCCCCAGCCAGGGATAGCGGGGGTCGCCGGCCTGGGCCGAGAAGTCCCCCTGGCGCAGGCGGTGGTCGAGGTTGTCGCAGCCGAGCCCGCGGGCCAGCTGCTGCAGCAGGAACAGCTCCTCGGCGGTCGCGGTCGGCGCGGCGAGCACGCCGAGCTGGCTGCCGCCCTCGTCGCCGAGCGCGGCCTTGAGCCCGGCAACGGCGGCGGCCAGCGCCTCGCTCCAGTCGCAGTCGCGCCACTCGCCGTCACGCTTGACGCGCGGCGCCAGCAGCCGGTCCGCGCTGTTCAGGCCGAGGTAGCCGAAGCGGTCGCGGTCGGCGATCCAGACCTCGTTGACCGCCTCGTTGTCGCGCGGCACGGCGCGCATCACGCGGTTGCCGCGGGTGTGCAGCCACAGGTTGGCGCCGACGCCGTCGTGCGGCGCCACCGCCGGGCGCGCGCGCAGCTCCCAGGGCCGCGCGCTGAAGCGGTACGGCTTCGAGGTCAGCGCGCCGACCGGGCACAGGTCGATGACGTTGCCGGAGAGCTCCGAGGCGACCGCGTGCTTGATGTAGGTGCCGATGGTGGTGTGCTCGCCGCGCCCGGTGGCGCCCAGCTCGCGCAGCCCGGCGATCTCCTCGCCGAAGCGAACGCAGCGGGTGCAGTGGATGCAGCGGGTCATGTCGGTGGCGATCAGCGGGCCGATGTCCGGGTTCGGCACCACGCGCTTGCGCTCGGCGTAGCGCGAGACGTCGCCGCCGTAGCCCATCGCCACGTCCTGCAGCTCGCACTCGCCGCCCTGGTCGCAGATCGGGCAGTCGAGCGGGTGGTTGATCAGCAGGAACTCCATCGTCCCCTTCTGCGCGGCCCGCGCCAGCGGCGAGTCGGTCTTGACCTTCATACCCTCGGTCACCGGGGTCGCGCAGGCCGGCAGCGGCTTCGGCGCCTTCTCGACCTCGACCAGGCACATGCGGCAGTTGGCGGCGACCGACAGCTTCTTGTGGTAGCAGAAGCGCGGGATGTCGATGCCGACCGCGTCGGCCGCCTCGATCAGCATCGCGCCCTTGCGCGCCTCGACGGTGCGCCCGTCGATCTGGATGGTTACCTTCGGCTCGTCTGCCATGGCTTTCAGCCCTGTCCGGGTCGCGTCACGCCGCACCGCTGCCGACCAGGCAGCGGCGGTGGTCGATGTGGTACTGGAACTCGTCGCGGTAGTGCTTGATGAAGCTCGCCACCGGCATCGCCGCGGCATCGCCGAGCGCGCAGATGGTGCGGCCCTGGATCTTGCCGGCGAGGTCGGCGAGCATCTCCAGGTCCTCCGGGCGGCCCTTGCCGTCCTCGATCCGCTGCACCGCGCGCCACAGCCAGCCGGTGCCCTCGCGGCACGGCGTGCACTGGCCGCACGACTCCTCGTAGTAGAAGTAGCTGAGGCGGGCGAGCGTGCGCACCATGCAGGTGCTCTCGTCCATCACGATCACCGAGCCGGCGCCGAGCATCGAGCCGGCCTGGGCGATCGAGTCGTAGTCCATGGTCAGCTGCAGCATCTGCTCGCCGGGGATCACCGGGGTCGACGACCCGCCCGGGATCACCGCCTTCAGCTTGCGCCCCTTCCAGACCCCGCCGGCCATCTCCAGCAGCTCGGCGAACGGGGTGCCCATCGGCACCTCGAAGTTGCCCGGCCTGTTGACGTGGCCGGTGACCGAGAACAGCTTGACCCCGCCGTTGTTCGGCTTGCCGAGGTTCAGGAACCACTCGCCGCCCCGCTCCAGGATCACCGGCACCGAGGCCAGGCTCTCGGTGTTGTTGATCGTGGTCGGCCGGCCGTAGAGACCGTAGTTGGCCGGGAACGGCGGCTTGAACCGCGGCTGGCCCTTCTTGCCCTCGAGCGACTCGAGCAGCGCGGTCTCCTCGCCGCAGACGTAGGCGCCGGCGCCGAGGTGGCAGTGCAGGTCGAAGTCGATCCCCGAGCCGCCGATGTCCTTGCCCAGCAGCCCGGCCGCGTAGGCCTCGTCGACCGCCGCCTGGAAGCGCTCGTAGGGCTCCCAGAACTCGCCGCGGATGTAGTTGTAGCCGACCGTGGCGCCGATCGCGAAGCCGGCGATCGCCATCCCCTCGACCAGCTGGTGCGGGTTGTAGCGCAGGATGTCGCGGTCCTTGCAGGTGCCCGGCTCGCCCTCGTCGGAGTTGCACACGATGTACTTCTGCCCGGGTGCGCTGCGCGGCATGAAGCTCCACTTGATCCCGGTCGGGAAGCCGGCGCCACCGCGGCCGCGCAGCACCGACTTCTTCATCTCGTCGATGATCGTCTCGGCCTTCAGTTCGCCCTTCAGCACCTTCTCCCAGCTCGAGTAGCCACCGACCGAGCGGTAGCTCTCCAGCGTGTGCGGCTGGTCCAGGTGCAGCGTGCGGAAGCAGACTTCGTTGGCCATCTGCTACTCCATCCCGTCGAGCAGCGCGTCGAGCGCCTCGGGGGTCAGGTTCTCGTGGTAGCGGTGGCCGACCTGGGCCACCGGCGCAGCGGCGCAGGCGCCGAGGCACTCGACCTCCTTCAAGGTCACGCGACCGTCGGCGGTGGTCTGCCCGAGGCCGATGCCGAGCCGCTCGCGCAGGTGCGCGACCACCTCGTCCGAGCCGCGCAGCTGGCAGGAGATGTTGGTGCAGACGCAGATCTTGTGCCGCCCGACCGGCTTCAGCTCGTACATCGAGTAGAAGGTGGCGACCTCGTAGACGGCGATGCGCGGCATCTCGATGTGGGCGGCCACGGCGTCCATCACCGGCTCGCTGAGCCAGCCGCCGCTGGCGTCCTGGGCGATGCGCAGCGCGGCCATCACCGCCGACTCGCGGCGCTCGGCCGGGTACTTGGCGATCTCGCGGTCGATCTCCGCGCGCGCGGCGGCGGAGAGCAGTTCGGTCTGGTTGTCGGCCATCAGCGGTCGATCTCCCCGAAGACGATGTCCTGCGTGCCGATCACCGCGACCACGTCGGCCAGCATGTGGCCGCGCACCATCTCGTCGAGGCCGGCGAGGTGGGCGAAGCCGGGGGCGCGGATCTTCAGCCGGAAGGGCTTGTTGGCGCCGTCCGAGACCAGGTAGATGCCGAACTCGCCCTTCGGGTGCTCGATCGCCTGGTAGACCTCGCCGGCGGGCACGGTGTAGCCCTCGGTGAACAGCTTGAAGTGGTGGATGAGCGCTTCCATGCTCTCCTTCATCTCGAGACGCGGCGGCGGCGAAACCTTGTGATCGTCGGCCATCACCGGACCCGGGTTGGCGCGCAACCACTCGATGCACTGCCGGATGATGCGGTTCGACTGGCGCATCTCCTCGATGCGCACCAGGTAGCGGTCGTAGCAATCGCCGGTGACGCCGACCGGGATGTCGAAGTCGAGGCGGTCGTAGACGCTGTACGGCTGCTTCTTGCGCAGGTCCCAGGCGACGCCCGATCCGCGCAGCATCGGCCCGGTGAAGCCGAGCTGCTTCGCCTGCTCCGGCGTGACCACGCCGATACCGACGGTGCGCTGCTTCCAGATGCGGTTGTCGGTCAGCAGCGTCTCGTACTCGTCGACGTTGGTCGGGA
>DATCZX010000302.1:0-13395 GCA_036525695.1 Gammaproteobacteria bacterium
GCTGATCGGGATGGCGACCGGCCTGATCTCGCCGCCGCTCTAGTCCGCGCGGGTTCCCGCACCAGGGGCCGCGTCCGCCGCCAGGGCAACGCGGCCTGAGCGCCGCCGTGACGGGGCGCCTGCGTAGCCGGGATGGGCGGGCGCGCTACAGCCAGTAGACGACGACGAACAGGCACAGCCAGACGACGTCGACGAAGTGCCAGTACCAGCTGGCCGCTTCGAAGGCGAAGTGGTTCTCGGCGGTGAAGTGCCCGGCCCTGGCGCGGAACAGCATCACCGCAAGCATGATCGCGCCGATGGTCACGTGCGCGCCGTGGAAGCCGGTCAGCATGAAGAAGGTGGTGCCGTAGATGCCGGAACTGAGCTTCAGGTTCAGCGCGTCGTAGGCGTACACGAACTCGTACACCTGCAGCGCCAGGAACACCACGCCGAGGGCGACGGTCGCTATCAGGCCGTTGACCAGATGCTTGCGGTTGCCCTGCTTCAGGCCCCAGTGGGCCCAGGTGACGGTGCCGCCGCTGGAGACCAGAATCAGGGTATTGAGCGCCGGGATGCCCCAGGCGCCGATCACTCCGCTGGCCTGGTCATAGCCGCTGCCCGGCAGGTTGAGCAGCGGCCAGCTGGCCTGGAATCCCGGCCACAGCAACTGGTTGGTCATCTCCTCGGCCCCGGCGCCGCTGAGCCAGGGCACCGAGAATACCCGGGCGTATAACAGCGCGCCGAAGAACGCCGCGAAGAACAGCACCTCGGAGAAGATGAACCACGCCATGCCCCAGCGGAACGACCGGTCCACCTGGGCGTTGTAGCGGCCGGCCTCGCTCTCGCGAACGACCTCGCTGAACCAGCTGTAGAGCGTGTAGGCCAGGATCAGGCTGCCCGCGAAGAAGAGCAGCCAGGCAATGCCATGGCCGTGCAGCACGTTGGCCAGGCCGATCGCGATCACGAACAGGCCGACCGAGCCCATGATCGGCCAGCGGCTCGGCTCGGGGCAGTAGTAACCGCCGGATGCTGCGCTCATCGGTGAATCCCTCGCTCGCTGTTGTCGTGATGCGGCGCCGTCATCGGGACGGGTCCGCCTGGGCCAGGGCGGTGGGCTCGGTGCCCGGGGCCGCGAAGAAGGTGTAGGAGAGCGTCACCGTGCCGACCTCACTGGGGAGGTCCGGGTCGATGACGAAGACCGCCGGCATCTCGCGCCGCTCGCCGGCCGCGAGCGTCTGCCGGGTGAAGCAGAAGCACTCGGTCTTGTCGAAGTAGCGCGAGGCGACCGTCGGCGCGACGCTCGGCACCGCCTGGGCGACGATCGGCTGAGCGGTGGGATTCTCGACCACGTAATGGATCAGTCGACGCTCGCCCGGGTGCACCGTCATGCGACGCGTCTGCGGTGCGAACAGCCACGGCAGGTTGCCGTTGACGTTGGCGACGAACTCGACGTTGATCACCCGCGTGCGGTCGACAGCCGCGGCGGGAACCGAGGCCGCGTCGATGCGCCCGGTCTTGCCGTTGAGCCCGGTAATGTCGCAGAAGACGTCGTACAGCGGCACCAGCGCGTAACCGAAGCCGAACATCGCCAGCGTCACCAGCAGCAGCCGCTTGCCGAGACGGCGGTTGGCCGTCTCGCGCGCCTGCACTGGGTCCTGGAGCGTGCCGTTCAAGGCGTCACGGCTCCCTCACTTGACCTGCGGCGGGGTGGTGAAGCTGTGGAACGGCGGCGGTGAACTGAGTGTCCATTCGAGGCCGTGGGCCCCTTCCCATACGCTGGCGGTCGCCTTCGTCCCGCCGCGCACCGTGTTCAGCACCAGGACCAGGAAGAGCAACTGCGAGAAGCCGAACATGAACGCGCCGAGGGTCGAGAGCATGTTGAAGTCGGCGAACTGCAGCGCGTAGTCGGGAATCCGCCGCGGCATCCCGGCGAGTCCGGTGAAGTGCATCGGGAAGAAGGTGATGTTGACGCCGATCACCGACAGCCAGAAGTGCCACTTCGCCAGCGCCATGCTGTACATGTTGCCGGTCCACTTCGGCAGCCAGTAGTAGACCCCGGCGATTATGCCGAAGATCGCGCCAGGCACCAGCACGTAGTGGAAGTGGGCGACGACGAAGTAGGTGTCGTGGTACTGGAAGTCGGCCGGCACGATCGCCAGCATCAGCCCGGAGAAGCCGCCGATCGTGAACAGCACGACGAACGCGAGCGAGAACAGCATCGGGGGCTCGAAGGTCAGCGACCCTCGCCACATCGTCGAGACCCAGTTGAACACCTTAACCCCGGTCGGCACCGCGATCAGCATGGTCGTATACATGAAGAACAGCTCACCGGCCACCGGCATCCCGACCGCGAACATATGGTGCGCCCAGACGATGAACGACAGCCCGGCGATCGAGGCGATGGCGATGATCATCGAGGTCCTGCCGAACAGCGGCTTGCGCGCGAATGCCGGGATGATCTCGGAGACGATGCCGAACGCCGGCAGGATCATTATGTAGACCTCGGGGTGGCCGAAGAACCAGAACACGTGCTGGAACATCACCGGGTCACCGCCGCCGGCGGCATCGAAGAAGCTGGTGCCGAAGTGGCGGTCGGTCAGCAGCATGGTCACCGCTCCGGCGAGCACCGGCATCGCCGCGATGAGCAGGAACGCGGTGATCAGCCACGACCAGACGAACAGCGGCATCTTCATCAGCGTCATCCCGGGGGCGCGCATGTTCAGGATGGTGGCGATGATGTTGATCGCGCCGAGGATCGACGAGATGCCCATGATGTGGATCGAGAGGATGAAGAAGTCGGTGCTAGCCGGCGCGAAGGTGCTCGACAGCGGGGCGTAGAAGGTCCAGCCGAAGGCCGGGGCACCGCCCTCCATGAACAGCGTGCTGAGCAGCGTGGCGAAGGCGAACGGCAGCAGCCAGAAGCTCCAGTTGTTCAGCCGCGGGAAGGCCATGTCCGGCGCGCCGAGCATCATCGGGATCTGCCAGTTGGCGAGCCCGACGAAGGCCGGCATCACCGCGCCGAAGACCATGATCAGCCCGTGCATGGTCGTCATCTGGTTGAAGAAGTGCGGGTCGACCAGCTGCAGGCCGGGCTGGAACAGCTCGCTGCGGATCACCAGTGCCATCGCACCGCCGACCAGGAACATGGTGAAACTGAACCACAGGTACATCGTGCCGATGTCCTTGTGGTTGGTCGAGAACAGCCAGCGGCCGATGCCGTACGGCTTGCCGTGGTGCTCGTCGTGGTGGCTCTCTTGGGTCGTCACGCTCATTCTCCGGGCTGCTGGGGCCGAGGCTGGGAACGGGGACGCGGCTAGCGCGCCGCCTTGACCTGCGCGGGCTGGACCGCGTCGCCGGTCGCATTGCTCCACGCGTTACGCTCGTAGGTGACTACCGCGGCGATGTCGGCGTCGTTCAACTGCGCCCCGAACGCCTGCATCGCCGTACCGGGCTTGCCGTTGAGGACAATCCCCAGGTGGGCGTCGAGCGGCCCGATCGTGAGCGCGCTGCCGTCGAGCGCCGGGAACGCGCCGGGCAGACCCTTGCCGTTCGCCTGGTGGCAGGCGCTGCAGGCGCGGGCGTAGACCTCGGCGCCATGCTGCATCAGCCGTGCCATCGTCCAGGTCTCCTCGGCGGCCTTCTGCATCGCGACTTTTTCCGCCTTCTGCCCGACGACCCACTGGTCGAAGTCGGCCTGGCTGCGCGCGTCGATGACCACCGGCATGAAACCATGGTTGACGCCGCACAGTTCCGTGCACTGACCGCGGTAGATCCCCGGCTCCTCGATGGTCGCCCACGAGGCGTTGATGAAGCCCGGCACCGCGTCGCGCTTGACGCCGAGGTCAGGGGCCCAGAACGAGTGGATGACGTCGTTCGAGGTGATCAGGAAGCGGATCTTCTTGTTCACCGGGACGACCAGCGGTTGATCGACCTCGAGCAGGTAGTGCTCGCCCTTGGGCTGCTGGTTGTTGATCTGCTCCGGGGTCGTCGACAGGTTGCTGAAGAAGTCGATGTCGTGATCGAGGTACGCGTACTTCCACTTCCACTGGTAACCGGTCACCTGGATGCTGATGTCCGCGTCGCCGACGTCCTCGATTGCCAGCAGGGTCTTGGTCGCCGGTATCGCCATGCCGATCAGGATGACGAACGGCACGATGGTCCAGACCACCTCGACCGCGACGTTTTCGTGAAAGTGGGCGGCCTTCGCTCCCGCCGCCTTCCGATGCTTGAAGATCGAGTAGAACATCGCCCCGAACACGACCAGGCCGATCGCCACGCAGACCCACGTGATCAGCATGTGCAGGTCGTAGATGTCGCGGCTCAGCGGCGTGACGCCCTGGCGCATGTTCACCGACGAATTGGCCAGCGCAGCCAGCGGGCTCAGCAGCAGCGCGGCGAGCAGTGACGCGGCGGCGGTACGTGGGGATGCCATCATTTGCAGGGCCTTCTCTGGCGGCGTGAACGCGTGATGGAAGGGACCAGGGTGGGTGCAGGCAGCGGGTCCGCAGAAACGCGTGGCGCCGGCCAACGCGGTGCGCTGCCAACGCCGTCACGAAAGGGACGTCCGGGCGGGGCAGCAGGCGTCGGGGCAGGCATCTCAGCAGCTACGCCGTCCATCGTGTGCCTGACAGCGAATCTGCGCATGTGACCTGACTCCCAACCCGGCTCGATGAAGCAGGTCGGAGTCTAATCAACGCCCTCTGGAGCGTCGATAGACGTCGACTGATCTCTTGCTTCAAGTCAATTGATCATCGCGATCCGCATCGCCGCCGAGCAGCGTTCGCGCGCACAGCAAGACGAACAGCAGCAGGCCGAGTGCAGCGAGCAGGTGCCCCAGCGTGATCGCAGCCGTCACCGCGGGATGCGTGCCGGCATCGACGGCGCGGACGCTCCACGCCACGGCGACCGCGGTCAGCAGCTGCCCGCCCGCGAACAGCCACGTCTGCACCAGGCACGGGCGGCCAGGCACGGCGCGGCCGAACCGGGGCAGCAGATGGTAGGCGAGACCCATCAGCGCGAGCGACACGCCGGTGACCGTGCCACGCACCTGACCTGGCAGCAACGCATCGAGATCGGGACTCGCCAGGGCCCCGGCAACACCGACCGCGTACAGCAGCAGCGAGGCGTACAGCGCCGAGCGCGCCGGGCGCTGCGCCGGTGCCGGCCGCGGCCCGGTCAGGCAGGCCAGCAGCACCAGCAGGCCGATCGGCACCGCCGGCCACAGCCCGCCCCAGCGCATCAGCAGGGTGTAGAAGACGCGCTGGTCGCCCGATCCCGGCAGCGTCGAGATCTCGATCAGCGGCACGCCGAGCAGCGGCAGCGCACCGGTCAGCAGCAGCAGGGTTGTCGCGCGCGCGCTGAGCAGCAGGCGCAGGCCGGTGCCGGTCGCCAGCCACAGCCAGGCGACCAGCGCCAGCGCGGTGTAGGCGAACTGCAGCACGTGGCCGACCGGCCAGAACAGCAGCTCGTAGCGCACCTGCAGGTCGCTGACCGGCGGCAGCTTGAGCAGCGTGCGCGCCAGCGTGAAGCCGGCCAGCAGCGTCGCCACCGCGACCAGGAACAGCCCGCCCGCCACCGGTCCGCCGTGCGCCACCTCGAGGCCCCGCTCGGCGCACAGGAACGCGCGCAGCGCGATCCCCGCCGCGAACAGCGCCAGGCCGCCGAGGAACAGCGGCTGCGCCAGCACCGGCACGTAGTTGCTCAGCACCGGCGGCCCGCCGCCGGTCAGCGGGGCGAGGACGATCCCGGCCGCGCCGGCGACGGCCAGGCCGAACGCGCGGCTGCCCCAGGCACCGCGCGGGCCGTCGCGCAGCGTCCACAGGAAGCCGGCGCAGGCGAGGAACCAGACCAGCACGGAGAGGTCCACATGGGTGACCAGCGCGACCCGGAACAGGTCGATGCCGGGCAGCCACTGCTGCGCCCCCGGGGTACGCGCCAGCACCAGCAGCACCGCGAACAGGCCGGCACCGGCGAGCGCGGCGAGACCGAGCCAGAGCCAGCGCCGCGCCGCGGCGAGATGCTCCGGTTGCAGGGGGAGTCCCCAGCCATCGCTGCTAGAATCCGCGGGTAGACCCGCCGTACCGGACGTATCAGACATGAGCACGAGTTCCACTGGGTTGCCGTCGGTGCGTAGCAGCCTGCGCCTGCCCGCGGTGCTGTTGGCCGCACTCGCCCTTGGCGTGATGCTGCTGGGCGCCTACGTCCGGCTCTCCGACGCCGGTCTCGGCTGCCCCGACTGGCCCGGCTGCTACGGCCGTCTCGCCGTGCCGGCGCCCGAGAGCCTTGCCGCCGACGACCCGTGGCTGGCGCGCCGGCCGCTGGACCCGGAGAAGGCGCACAAGGAGATGGGTCACCGCTACCTGGCCGCCGGGCTCGGACTCGGCATTGTCCTCCTGGCCGGCTGGGCGGTCTACCGCCGCGGCCTGCGCGCGGCCGCGCTGCCGCTCGGGCTGGTGCTGCTGGTGGTGTTCCAGGGGCTGCTCGGGATGTGGACGGTGACCCTGCTGGTGAAGCCGGCGATCGTCAGCCTGCACCTGCTAGGCGGCCTGGCGACGACGCTGCTGCTCTGGTGGCTCGCACTGCGCGAGGGGCTGTTCGCCGCGGCCCCGGTCAGCGCGCCGCCCTGGCTGCGGCGCTGGGCGGTCGCCGCGCTGCTGCTGGTCGTGCTGCAGGTCACGCTGGGCGGCTGGACCAGCAGCAACTACGCCGCGCTCGCCTGCACCGAGTTCCCGACCTGCGCCGGCGGGCAGTGGTGGCCGCCGGCCGATTTCGGCGAGGCGTTCGTGGTCTGGCGCGGTACCGGGGTCAACTACGAGTTCGGCGTGCTCGACCCGGAGGCGCGGGTGGCGATCCACCTGTCCCACCGCCTCGGTGCGCTGGCGGTGCTGCTGGCGGTCGGTGGGCTGGCGCTCGCGCTGGCGCGGCAACCGGCGCTGCGCGGCAGCGGCCTGCTGCTCGGCGGGCTGCTGCTGCTGCAGGTCGCTCTCGGCATCAACAACGTGGTCAGCGACCTGCCGCTGGCCAACGCGGTGGCGCACAACGGCGGCGCGGTGCTGCTGCTGGCGGCGCTGCTGCGGCTGCTGCAGCGCCTGCGTTCCGGCTAGCGTCAGAAACCGCGCGCCTCGCGCACCGCCTCGTAGGCCTGGCGGATCTCGTGGGTCTTCTGCGCGGCCAGCTTCATCATCTCCTCCGGCAAGCCCTTGGCGACCAGCTTGTCCGGGTGGTGCTGGCTGAGCAGCCGGCGGTAGGCGCGCTTGATCTCGGCCTCGCCGGCGTCCTCCGCGACGCCGAGGATCGCGTAGGCGTCGGCCAGCTGCGGCCGCTGGCTCGGCCGGGTCTGCTGGTGGTGCCGCTCGGCGCGGAACCGCGCCTCGAGCGCCTCGAGCTCCGCCGGCGGCAGGCCGAGGCGAGCGCAGATGCGCTCCAGCACGCGGCGCTCGGCGGCGTGCACGACGCCGTCGGCCAGCGCCGCCTGCAGCTGGATCTCGAGGAACATCCGGTAGAGGTTGCGCTGGCGCGCCGCCTCGTGGCGGAACTGGTCGAGGACCTCGTCGAGCGGGAAGCCGTCCTGCTTCCCCTGGTCGAACAGCCGGATCGCCGCCTGGCGCAGCGCCTGGTCGAGTTCCATCCGCTCCATCACCGCCTGGGCGAGCGCGATCTCGTCGCGCGAGACCCGGCCGTCGGCCTTGGCCAGGTGACCCATCACCGAGAAGGTGGCGGTGAAGAAGGCCAGCTGGACGCGCTCGACCGCGCGCGGCGTGCCACCGGCCCCTTCGAGCCGCTCGAGCCCGCCGAGCCCACGGTCGAACTGGTGGCCGAAGGCCGCTCCCAGCACCGCGCCCAGCGGGCCGCCGAGCATGAAGCCGAACGCCCCGCCGATCAGCTTGCCCCACCAGCCCATGTCCGCCTCCTTGTGCAACCGTGGCCAAGCATAGCAAGGGGCCGTTCCCGCTTGCGGCGCCGCGCGGCGACCCGCTCCTGTATAGTGGCGGCGCGCCCGGCGCGAGCCGCGCCAGCCACTACCCGGCCCGACCGCTGATGGACCGCGACGCGACGATGCCGACCACGCCCGAACGCGATCTGCTGCTGCACGGGGTCGAGCACGCGCGTGACCCGGTGCTGCTGCTCGACGCCCTCGGCCGCATCCTCTACGGCAACCGCAGCGCGCTGGCGACCTACGGCTACGCGGCGGCGGAACTGCTCGCGCTGACCATCCACGACCTCGACACCGACTTCCCGCCGCACACCTGGGCGACGCACTGGGCCAGCCTGAAGCGTGCCGGCAACCTGACCGTGACCGTGCGCCACCGCACCCGCGACGGCGCCGTGCTGCCGGTCGAGATCAACGACACCTACCAGCAGCGCGACGGCGTCGAGTACTCGCTGGTGGTGGTGCGCGACCTGCGCCATCGGCCGGGCAGCGACGAGCGCGCGCAGCTGATGCAGTTCTCGATCGACCACCTCGACGACTCGGTCTACTGGATCGGGCCGGACGCCAGGATCCACTACGCCAACGACGCCGCTTGCCGCAACCTCGGCTACGCCTACGACGAGCTGCTCGGCAAGAGCGTCCACGACCTCGACCCGAACTTCCAGCAGGAGATCTGGCCGTTGCACTGGGAGGAGCTGCAGCAGCGCCAGCGGCTGCGTTTCGAGACCCTGCACCGGCGCCGCGACGGCAGCGAGTTCCCGGTCGAGGTGACGGCCAACTACCTCCGCGTCGGCGAGCGCGAGTACAACTGCGCGTTCTCCCGCGACATCACCCAGCGCAAGCTGGCCGAGGGCCAGCTGCGCCAGATGGCGACCCGCGACCAGCTCACCGGGTTGCCCAACCGCACGCTGCTGCAGGACCGCATCCTCCAGGAACTGGCCCGCACACGCCGCGAGGAGAGCCTGCTGGCGGTGCTGTTCATCGACCTCGACCGCATGCACCAGCTCAACGCCCAGCACGGCACCGCCGCCGGTGACGAGGTCCTGGTCGCGGTCGCGGGGCGGCTTAGCGCGGCCCTGCGCGCGCACGACACCGTGGCCCGCTGGGGAGACGACCAGTTCGCGGTGCTGGCCCCGGACCTCGGGCGCGCCGACCGCTCCGGGGACCTGGCGCAGAAGCTGCTCGACACCCTGCGCCTGCCGCTGCCCTGCAGCGCCGGCACGCTCGGGGTCACCGCCAGCATCGGCGTCGCGCTCTGCCCGGACGACGGCGTGGACAGCGAGACGCTGTTCCAGAGCGCCGACATCGCCATGTTCCGGGCCAAGGAGTTCGGCGGTGACAACGTGCAGTACTTCAGCGCCGACCTCGAGCCGGACACCGCCAACCGCATCGCGCGGCTGCTCGAACTGCGCCGCGCGCTGCGCCAGCAGGAACTCCGCCTGCACTACCAGCCGATCGTCGACGCCGGTGACGGGCAGCTCGTCGGGGTCGAGGCCCTGGTGCGCTGGCAGCACCCGGAGGAGGGCCTGCTGCCGCCGGCGGCGTTCCTCGAGATCGCCGAGGAGTCGGGGCTGATCATCGAGCTCGGCCAGCGGGTCCTCGACACCGGCCTGGCGCAGCTGCGCGCCTGGCGCGAGGCGGGACTGCCGGTGCCGCCGCTGACGGTCAACCTGTCACCGCGCCAGCTGCGCGATCCCGGGCTGGTCCCGCACCTGCAACGGGCGCTGCAGGCGCACGGGCTGGTGCCCGCGGACCTGGTGCTCGACCTGCCGCCGGGCCTGCTCGCCAGCGACGGCGGCCAGCTGCTCGGCATCGTCGAACAGCTGTCCGAGTTCGGCGTCGGTTTCGCCATCGACGACGTCGGCCACTCCCCGACCCACCTGCGCGTGCTGCAGCAGCTGTCGCTGGGCACGCTGAAGCTCGACGTGCGGCTGATCGCGCGGCTCGCGGAAGAGCCCGGCAACGCGGCGCTGATCGACGCCCTCGCCGGCGTCGCGCACCGGCTCGGCACGCGGGTCCTGGCCGAGGGGGTCGAGGAGCCGCACGTGCTCGAGGAGGTGCGCGCCCTCGGCTGCGACCTGGTCAGCGGTTACGCGACCGGGCGGCCGATGACGGCCGAGGCGTTCGGCGAGTGGCTGGCGCAACGGCCCGTCGCGGCCCAGGCTCCCGGCCCCGCCAGCCGCTGAGCCGCCAGCGGGATGCGCCGTACCGCCTACCTGACCCACCCGGCGTGCCACCGGCACGCGATGTTCGCGGGCCACCCGGAGTGCCCGGAGCGGCTCGGCGCGATCGAGGACCGGCTGCTCGCCTCCGGCCTGCTCGACCTGCTCGCCTACCACGAGGCGCCGCGCGCGACGCGCGAGCAGCTGCTGCGCGTGCACAGCGCCGCGCACCTCGCGCACCTCGAGCAGCTGGCTCCGGAGGAGGGGCTGGCGGAGGTCGATCCCGACACCTGGATGAACCCGGCGACCCTGGAGGCGGCCTACCGGGCCGCCGGGGCCAACGTGCGCGCGGTCGACCTGGTGCTCGGCGGCCAGGCGCACAACGCCTGGTGCAACGTGCGTCCGCCCGGCCACCACGCCGAGCCGGGGCAGGCGATGGGCTTCTGCTTCTTCAACAACGTCGCCGTCGCCGCGGCCCACGCGCTCGCCGCGCACGGCCTCGAACGGGTCGCGATCGCCGACTTCGACGTGCACCACGGCAACGGCACCGAGGTGATCTTCGCCAACAGCGGCCAGGTGCTGGTCTGCTCCAGCTACCGCCACCCCTTCTACCCGTACAGCACGCCGCTCGGGCGCGACCACCTGGTCCACGCGCCGCTGCCGGCCGGCAGCGACGGCATCGCGTTCCGCGCCGCGGTCGAGGAGCACTGGCTGCCGGCGCTGGACGCCTTCGCCCCGGAACTGATCCTGGTCTCGGCCGGCTTCGACGCCCACCGCGAGGACGAGATGGGCGGGCTGCGCCTGCTCGAGGCGGACTACGCCTGGGTCACCCGCGAGCTGGTCACGCTGGCCGAGCGCCACGCCCGCGGCCGCATCGTCTCGACCCTCGAGGGCGGTTACGCGCTGTCGGCGCTGGGCCGCAGCGTCGCCGCCCACGTCCGCGTGCTGCTCGGGCTCTGAGGCGGTTCGCGGGCGCCGCGCGGGCGCCGCCCGGCTAGCCCTGCAGCGGCAGCCGCACCGCGACCACGTTCTCCTCGCGGTCGTGCTGGGCGCTGAAGCCGAGCGACTTGGCCAGCCCCTGCATCGGGCGGTTCTCCGGCAGGATCTGGCCGACGATCTCGCGCGTGCCGCGCGCGCGGCAGTAGTCGATCATCTTCTGCATCAGCTTGCGCCCGAGCCCCTGCCCCTTGAGGTCGGAGCGGGTGATGATCGCGTACTCGGCGACGGTGTTGTCGGGGTCGGTCAGGGTGCGGATCACGCCGAGGGTCTCCGGGTCGCCGTGCTCGCCACGCGCGGTGGCGATGAAGGCCATCTCGCGGTCGTAGTCGATCTGCGTCAGCCGCGCCATCTCGCGGTGGCTCATCCGGCTGCTGACCACGCCGAAGAAGCGGTAGTAGATGTCCTGCGGCGTCAGCTTGTCGAGGAACACGTAGTGCGCGGACTCGTCCTCGGGACGGATCGGGCGCAGCAGCACGTCGCGGCCGTTGGCCAGCTTGAAGCGCTCCTCGAGCTCCTGCGGGTAGGGGCGGATCGCCAGCCGCTCGGGACCGCTGCACTCGGCCGGCGCCACCTTCAGCCGCGCGTCCAGCGCCAGCACCCCCTCGGGGGTCGCGAACAGCGGGTTGATGTCGAGCTCGATCACCTCGGGCAGGTCGATCATGATCTGCGCGACCTTGATCAGCGTCAGGCAGATGCCGTCGAGGTCGGCCGCCGCGGTGTCGCGGTAGCCCTTGAGCTGGCGGTAGATGCGCGTGCGCTGGATCAGCTCGCGCGCCAGGCTCATGTTCAGCGGCGGCAGCCCGACCGCGCGGTCGGCGATCACCTCGACCGCCGTGCCGCCCTCGCCGAACAGCAGCACCGGGCCGAAGATCGGGTCGGTGGTGGCGCCGATGATCAGCTCGTGGGCGCCCTTGCGGCTGGCCATCTTCTGCACCGTGAAGCCGTTGACCTTCGCCTCGGGGTAGACCTGGGCGACGCGCGCGACGATCCCCTCGGCGGCCTTGCGCACGGCCTCGGCGCTGTCCAGGTCGAGGACCACGCCGCCGACGTCGGACTTGTGCGTGACCTGCTCCGACAGCACCTTCAGCGCCACCGGGAAGCCCATGCGCTGCGCCGTGCGCGCCGCGGCCTGCGCATCCTGGGCGACGTGGGTCTCGACCACCGGGATGCCGTAGGCCGAGAACACCGCCTTCGCCTCGGCCTCGCCGAGCATCTCGCGGCCTGCCGCCAGCGCGCTCTCGATCACCAGCCGCGCGGTGTCGGTGGCCGGCTTGAACGCCTCCGGCGCCGACGGCGGGGTCTCCATCAGCAGCTCCTGGTTGCGCCGGTACTGGACCAGGTGCATGAACGCCACGGCCGCGCTCTCCGGCGTGCGGTAGGTCGGGATGCCGGCCTCGGCGAACAGCAGCCGGGCCTCGGAGACCGCGTCCTCGCCGAGCCAGTTGGTGAGCACGTACTTGCTGTGCTGCCCCTTGTGCTTCTCGAGCGTGTCGAGCACGGCCCGCGCCCCCTCGCTGCTCGAGGCGATCGCGGTCGGCGCGTGCATCACCAGCACCGCGTCGACCTCCTTGGCCTCGAGCAGGATCTCTAGCGCGGCGGCGTAGCGGCTGCCCGGGGCGTCGCCGATGATGTCGACCGGGTTGCCGCGCGACCAGTTGGCCGGCAGCACCGCGTCGAGCCGGGCCACGGTCGCCTCGTCCAGGCGCGCCAGGCGCCCGCCGAGGTCGACCAGCCGGTCGACCGCCATCACCCCCGGGCCGCCGCCGTTGGTCATGATCGCCAGCCGTTCGCCCTGCTGCCGCGACGGCGTGCGCGCCAGCGTCTCGACCGCGGCGAACAGCTCGTGGAAGTCGTACACCCGCAGCATGCCGGCGCGGCGGATCGCCGCGTCGAAGACGTTGTCGGCGCCGGCCAGCGCGCCGGTGTGCGAGGCGGCGGCCCGCGCCCCCTCGGCGGCGCGCCCGGCCTTGATCACCCCCCCCGGCTTGATCCGCGCGGCCGCGCGCGCCGCCGACATGAAGCTGCGGCGCAGGCGGATCGACTCGATGTAGAGCAGGATCGCGCGCGTGTTCGGGTCGCCGGCGAGGTAGTCGAGGCAGTCGCCGAACTCCAGGTCGAGGGCGTCGCCGAGGGTGATGAAGTGCGAGAAGCCGATGTTCTTCAGGCTGGCCCAGTCGAGGATCGAGGTGGCCAGCGCGCCGGACTGCGAGACGAAGCCGATCTGCCCCGGCCGCGCGGCGACGTGCGAGAAGCTCGCGTTGAGCCCGGACCCGGGCACCAGCAGGCCGAGGCAGTTCGGCCCGATCACGCGCATGCCGTGCTGGC
>DATCZX010000303.1:0-2655 GCA_036525695.1 Gammaproteobacteria bacterium
CGGCTCGCGGCGACGCCGGTCGACGCGTTCTGCGACCTGCTGGTGATCTGAGCCTGCCGCGCAGCGACCACGGCGTGCCGATGACCCGACCCGATCCGGTCGCGCGCGCCGACAGCGTGGTGGTGCTCGACTTCGAGACCACCGGGCTGTCGCCGCGGCACGGTGACCGCGCGATCGAGATCGGCGCGGTGCGGCTCGAGCGGGGCCGGGTCGCGGCGCGCTTCCAGCGGCTGATGCACCCCGGTTTCCGCGTCAGCCCGTTCATCGAGCAGTACACCGGCATCAGCAAAGCGATGCTGCGCGCAGCGCCCCCGTGCGCCGAGGTGATGGAGGAGTTCGCCGGCTTCATCGCGGGCCGCGACCTGGTCGCGCACAACGCCGCCTTCGACGGCCGCTTCCTGGAGGCCGAGCTGGCGCGCATCGGCCGCGGTTGCAGCGGGGAGTTCGCCTGCTCGATGCTGACCGCGCGGCGCCTCTACCCGGCCGCGCCGAACCACAAGCTCGGCACCCTGGTGGCCTACCGCGGCATCCGCCAGGCCGGCACCTTCCACCGCGCGCTGGCCGACGCCGAGATGACCGCGCGGCTGTGGCTCGGCATGCTCGACGAGATCGGCCGTCGCTGCGGGCTGTCGGCGGTGCCGTTCCCGCTGATGCAGCGGCTCGGGCGCACCTCGCGCCACGCGGTCGACGCGCTGCTCGAGCGCTACGCGCGACCGGCCTGAGCCGGCCTGCCGGCAGCGCGCGCGCGGATGCGCTAGACTGCGCGCCTCCCCGCACGCGGGGCCGTCCCGGGCGGTCGCCCCTCTCCCCACCGGCGACCTGCCGTCCCACTCCCAGCGCCCGCGCCCCTTCGCGCGCATCACCCAGCGAGCCCTGCGTGCCCGGCTACCAGACCAAGACCGAGTCCCTGCGCGTCGGTGACCGCGAGTTCCGGATGCGCTCGCTGCTCGACCGCCAGCAGTACGCCGACCCGGAACGGGCGGCCGAACGCGCCGGCGTGCCGGCCGCCGCGTGGCCGCTGTTCGGCCAGCTGTGGCCGGCCGGGCGGATCCTCGCCGCGGCGATGGACACGGCCCTGGCGGGCAACCCGCGCGTGCTCGAGGTCGGCTGCGGCCTCGGGCTGGCGAGCCTGGTGCTGCAGCGCCGCGGGGTCGACGTCAGCGCCAGCGACTACCATCCGCTGGCCGGCGAGTTCCTCGACCACAACGCGGCGCTGAACGGCCTCGCCCGGATCCCGTTCACCTGCTGCGACTGGTCCGGCGCGGCGGTGCCGCTCGGTACCTTCGACCTGATCGTCGGCAGCGACCTGCTCTACGAGCGCGCGCACCCGGCCGACCTGTCGGGGTTCATCCGGCGCCATGCTGCCCCCGGGGCACGGGTGGTCATCGTCGACCCGGGACGGCGCCAGCGCGGCCGCTTCACCCGCTGCATGCAGGAGCACGGCTTCAGCGACCGCCGCGTCAGCGTCGACACGCCGGTCTCCCGGGCGCTGGCGTTCAGCGGTACGCTGAGCACCTACACCCTGCCGCGCGCGGCGTAGCGGCGCCGCTTTCGACGCGCGCCGGACTTCGGCGCACACTATCCGCGGCAGCGGCTCCGCGCGGCGCCGGCCGCCCAGCCCCCGCACACACACCAGGCCAGGCAGACACCCGACGATGATCGAACCGCTCCTGCTCACCGCGACCCGCGTCTGCACCCTGGAGCAGCAGCGCGTGCTGACCAACGCCAGCGGCTTCTTCTTCGAGCGCGACGGGCGGCTGTTCCTGGTCACCAGCCGCCACGTGGTCCACGACGAGCCGAGCGAGCACTTCCCCGACCGGATCGAGATCGAGCTGCACGTCGACCCCGGCAACCTGGCCCACGCCACCGGCTTCTCGATCCCGCTGTACCGCGACGGCAAGGCCACCTGGCGCCAGGGGCAGGACACCGCCGGCGCGATC
Source organism: Gammaproteobacteria bacterium (assembly GCA_036525695.1). GTDB lineage: Bacteria > Pseudomonadota > Gammaproteobacteria > QNFN01 > QNFN01 > DATCZX01. The sequence continues at coordinate 1,941 of DATCZX010000303.1, forward strand.
GACGTCGCGGTGCTCGAGCTCGAGCGCGCGGCGCTGCCGGCGACCCTGGTCTACCGTGCCTACACGCCGGAGCACCTGTCGCGTCCGCAGGAGCCGGTCGAGGTCGGCAGCTCGCTGCTGGTGGTGGGCTTTCCGCTCGGCTTCCACGACTCGCTGCACCACATGCCGGTGGTGCGCCAGGCGGTGCTCGCCTCCTCGTTCGGCCTGCGCTTCCAGGGCGAGGGCTATTTCCTCACCGATGCACGCACCCACCGCGGCACCAGCGGCGCGCCGGTGGTGATGCGCGACACCCGCCGCGAGGCGTCCCACGGCGACCTGCCGTGGCAACTGCTGGGGATCCACTCGGCACGCCTCGACGTCGGCTCGCGCGACCTGGAACTCGACGAGGCCCTCGGGCTGAACTGCGCCTGGTACGCCGACATCCTGCTGACGCTGACCGCGGACTGAGCGCTCGGCGCCGGCTGCGCCCCTTCCACGGGGTGCGCCCATCCATTAATCTCGACGGCGTCCGCCGGGCCTGGAAGGATCGCAGGCCAGCGTGAAAACAACAGCAACCCGCGGGACGCACCGCGGGGAGGAGGAACGGGGAGCATGGCGAGCCGCCGCGCGCGCCCACCGGTCATCGCCGACCTGGGCGAGATCATCAAGCGACTCGACCGCCTCGGGCGGCTGGTGCGGGTGCGCTCCGAGGTCGACCCGGCCTACCAGCTCGCCG
>DATCZX010000304.1:0-5951 GCA_036525695.1 Gammaproteobacteria bacterium
CACGCGCTGGTCGCGCTGCAGCACTGCCCGGTGCTGGTGCCCGCGGTCGGCACCCGGCTGCCGGAGCTGGCCGGGCTGCTCTCCGGGTTGCCGCTGGCCCCGGCGCTGCAGGAGCTCGAGGTCAGCGTCGGCGACGACCTCACGGTGCTGGTGCTGCGCCACGCCGGCACGCCGACGGCCGGGGACCACGCGCGCCTGCAGGCCTTCGGCGCGGCCACCGGGATGCAGCTGGCGTTGCAGTCGCAGGCCGAGCGGCAGGCCGGCAGCGCTCCCGCGGTCGCGCGACCTCGCTACCGGCTGCCCGGCTTCGAACTGGAACTGGCCTTCGACCCGACCGGTTTCGTGCAGGTCAACGCGGCCGTCAACGACGCGCTGGTGGGCCGCGTGGTCAGCCTGCTCGATGCCGGGCCGCAGGCGCAGGTGCTCGACCTGTACTGCGGGACCGGCAACTTCACCCTGCCGCTGGCCCGCCGCGCGGGCGCGGTGCACGGCCTCGAGGGCGCGCCGGCGCTGGTCGAGCTGGCGCGCGCCAACGCCACGGCCAACCGCGTGGCCAACTGCACGTTCCAGGTCGCCGACCTGGAGGACGCGCCGGAGCCGCTGGGACGGGGGGCCCCGGCCTTCACCCACGCGGTCGTCGACCCGCCGCGCCAGGGCGCGGCGGCGTGCCTGCCGTGGCTGGCACGGCAACCGCTGCAGCGGCTGGTCTACGTCTCCTGCGACCCGGCGACACTGGCCCGCGACGCCGGCAGCCTGGTCAAGCAGCACGGCTTCGCGCTGGCCGCGGCCGGGCTGGTCGACATGTTCCCGCACACCGCGCACGTCGAGGCGCTGGCGCTGTTCACCCGGCGCGCCGGGCGGGGAAGCGCCGCCCGCTAGGGCCGGGATACCGTGCGTGCCCGGCTCAGCTGCCGGGCGTGGAGCCGCCGGCGGCGGTCGTCGCCGGCACGCGGAAGAAGATCGCGTAGAGCGCCGGCACCACCAGCAGCGTCAGCACGGTGGCGAAGCCGAGCCCGGCCATGATGGTGATCGCCATGTTGACGAAGAACACGTCCGGCAGCAGCGGGATCATGCCGAGGATGGTGGTCGCCGCCGCCAGCATCACCGGGCGCAGGCGGCTGACCGCCGAGTCGAGGATCGCCGGGTAGGGCGGCTTGCCCTCGGCGACCTGCTGGTCGATCTCCTCGATCAGCACGATCGCGTTCTTGATCAGCAGGCCGACCAGGCTCAGGGCACCGAGCAGCGACATGAAATCGAACGCGCCGCCGGCACCGAGCAGCCCGGCGGTGATGCCGATGATCGCCAGCGGCACGGTCAGCCAGATGATCAGCGGCTGGCGCAGCCGGCCGAACAGCAGGATGCTGACGATGATCATGACCAGGAACCCGGCGGGCAGGCGCGAGAACAGCGCCCCCTGGGCCGTCGCCGAGTCCTCGTACTCGCCGCCCCAGCTGAGCGCGTAGCCGGGCGGCAGGTCGAGCGCCTCGACCTGCGGGCGCAGGCGCTCGAACAGCGGCGTCGCCAGCTCGCCGGTCGGGTTGCACGAGGCGATGATCGTCGGGATGCGGTCGCGGCCGCGGATCACCGTCTCCTCCCACACCGTCTCGAAGCCGCGCACCACCTGGGCCAGCGGCACCGTGCCGCCGCGCACCGGGCTCCAGATCTGCAGGTCCCGCAGGCTGCCGACCTCGGTACGCTCCGCCTCCGGCGGCCGCATCAGGATCGGCAGCAGGCGGATGCCGTCGCGGAAGCTGCCGACGCGCTGCCCCTCGAACGCGCCCTTGAGCGCCTGCGCGACCTCCTCGCGGGTGATCCCGAGCTGGCGCCCGACCTGCTCGTTGAACACCGGGCGCACCAGCTTGACCGGCTGCCGCCAGTCGTCGCGCACGTCGCGCGCCTCGGGGTCGGCGCGCATCAGCGCCATCGCCTGTTGCGCGAGCCGGCGCAGCACCGCGGCGTCGGGGCCGTGGAAGCGCGCCTCGATCTTCGAGTCGCGCCCGGGGCCGATGCGCAGCGCCTTGGTCAGCGGGTCGACCTCCGGCATCCCGGCCATGAACGCCTCGACCTGCCGGCGCAGTTCCGGGATCTGCGTCACCGACCCGGCCTCGACGATCAGCTGGGCGTAGGCGGTGCTCGCCTCCTTCGGCTCGTAGACCAGCGTGAAGCGCTGGTCGCCGCCGCCGACCACGGTGGTCGTCTGCACCACCCCGGGCTGCCGGCGCAGGAAGTCGTCGACGCGCAGCGCGACGGCGCGGGTCGCGTGGATGTCGCTGCCCTCCGGCAGCCAGACGTCGACGAACATCAACGGCGTGTTGGCGGTGGGGAAGAAGGCCTGCTTGACCGAGCCGAAGCCGGCGATGGCGCCGAGGAACAGCGCCGCGGCCAGCGCCACGGTGATCCAGCGCTGGCGCACGGCCAGCGCGACCAGCTGGCGGTAGGCGCGGAACAGCGCCGCGTCGTACGGATCCTTGCCGGCGCCGGCGTCCCTGGCCGGGCGCAGCAGCAGCGCGCAGAGCAGCGGCGTGGTGCTGATCGCGGTGATCCAGCTCAGCGTCAGCGAGATCAGGATCACGTAGAACAGCGAGCCGATGAACTCGCCGGTGCTGTCCGGCGACAGGCCGATCGCCGAGAACGCCAGGATCCCGATCGCGGTGCCGCCGAGCAGCGGCCAGACGCTCTTGCCGACCACCTCGCCGGCCGCCTGCAGCGCCTTCATGCCGCCCTGGATGCGCACCAGCATCCCCTCGGCGACGACGATCGCGTTGTCGACCAGCATGCCCAGCGCGATGACCAGCGCGCCGAGCGAGATGCGCTGCAGCTCGATCCCCTGCAGCTGCATGATCCACAGCGTGCCGGCGACGGTGATCAGCAGCACCGCGGCGATGATCAGGCCGACCCTGAGCCCCATGAAGAACAGCAGCACGACGACCACGATGGCGAGCGCCTGGCCGACGCTGACGATGAAGCTGCGCACCGAGCTGGCGACCTCGCCGGGCTGGTTGTAGATCGGCTTCAGCTGCATCCCGACCGGGACCACCTCGAGCAGCTCGTGGAAGCGCGCCTCGAGGCGCTGGCCGACGGCGACCACGTTCTGCCCCTCCGCCATCGAGATGCCCAGCGTCAGCGCCGGCTGGCCGTCGAGGTAGACCAGCCGGGTCGGCACGTCCTCGTAGGCGCGGGTGATGCGGGCGATGTCCTTCAGGTAGATCAGCCGCTGCTCGCTCGAGGCGATCAGCAGGTTGCCGATCTCGCTGACCGAGGTGTGCTCCCCGGTCGGTTCGATCCGCAGGTACTCGTCGCCGACCCGCACGCGGCCGGCGTCGGCCACGGCGTTCTGCGCCGCCAGCACGCCGGCGATCTGCTCCAGCGAGATGCCCAGCTCGCCCGTGGTGGCGCGCGACACCTCGACGTAGACCACCTCCTTCTGCGCCCCGCCGATCACCACCTTGCGCACGCCGTCGACCAGCACCAGCTGCTTCTTCAGCTCGTCGGCGACATCCTTGAGGTCGCGGTAGGTGTAACCGTCGCCGGTCAGCGCCAGGTAGACGCCGTAGACGTCGCCGAAGTCGTCGATCACCGTCGGCGGCAGCGCCCCGGGCGGCAGCTTGTGCTCCATGTCCTTGAGCTTGCGCCGCAGCTCGTCGTAGATGTTGGGGAAATCGGCGGCCCGGTAGGTGTTCTTGAACTCGATCATGATGTCCGACAGCCCCGGCCGGGAGATCGACATCTTGATCTTGTCCACCTGCCCCATCAGCTGGATCGCCTCCTCGATGTGGTAGGTGACCTCGTTCTGGACCTGCTCCGCGCTGGCGCCCGGGTACGGCGTGAGCACCTTGGCGTTCTTGATCGTGAACGCCGGGTCCTCGAGCTTGCCCATCGACTCGAAGCCGGCGATCCCGCCGCCGACCAGGATGATCACCAGCAGCCAGGAGACCACCGGGTTCTTGACCGAGTACTCGCCGAGGTTCATGCCGGGTTCCCCGTCGCGCCGTTCAGCGCGGGCCCCGGGCCGGCTGCTCGGTGTCGGGCAGCAGGCGCACGCGCATCCCCTCGGCGAGGTAGGCGGCGCCGGCCACCACCACCCGGTCGCCCGGCTGCAGGCCGTCGCTGACCTGGATGGTGTCGCCGGTCAGCTGCTCGACCCGCACCGGGCGCCGCTGCACGCTCTGGCTCGCGGCGTCGTAGATCCACACCGACGGCTCGAGCTGCGGATCGCCGACCGCGGCACTGGCCGGGATCGCGTAGACCGGCGGCTCCGTCGCGCTCGGGCGGATCCGGGAGAGGTCGGCCACCACCGTCGTGGTCATGCCCGAGAGGACGGTCAGCCCGGCCGGCGGCGCCATCGTCAGCGTCGCCTCGAAGGTCTGGGTCTCCGGGTCGGCGCGGGTCGCGACCTCCTTGAAGGTCAGCGGGAAACGCTGGCCCGGGGCCGCATCGAAGGTGGCGTAGACCTCGGCACGCGGCGCGTCCGGGTCGACGCGGCGAATCCGCTGCATCAGCGCCTCGGGGAGGTCGACCTTGACCTCGAGCGTGCTGGTGTCGTTCAGCGACAGCACCGTGGCGCGCGCCTGGACCTCCTCGAAGTTGTCGACGTGGCGGCGCGCGACCACGCCGCTGAACGGCGCCTCGAGGCGCGTGTAGGCCAGCTCCTGCTGCGCCGCCTGCAGCGCCGCCTCGGCGCTCTTGAAGTTGGCGGTCAGCGCGTCGAAGTCGCGCCGCGAGATGGTGCCCTTGCCGACCAGCTGGCGACCCCGCTCGAAGTCGGCCGCGGCCCGGTCGAAGACGGCCTGGCGATCGTTCAGCGCGATCTGGTAGTCGGTGGGATCGAGCCGCGCGAGCAGTTCGCCCTCGCCGACCTGCTGCCCCTCGGCGACGCGGATCTCGGCCAGCTTGCCCGCCACGCGGAACGACAGCTCGGCGCGACGGGAGGCCTCGATGCGGCCGGGGAAACTGCGCACCCCGCCGACCTCGGGCCCCTCGATCAGCAGCGTCTTGACCGGGCGTACCGGCGGGGGTGGCGGCGCGGCCTCCTCGCTGGAGCAGGCGGAGAGCGCTCCGGCGAGCAGCAGCAGGAGCAGGGGGGCGTGAAGGAGACGGTGCATGGCTCGGCTCGCTGCGTGGGGCGGCGCCGGGTGCGATCCCGGCGGCATCGAGTTTAGACGCTCGGCGCCGCGGTGCGGCCGGGAGCGGTCCGGGTGTGGAGCTGGCGACAGGAGTCGAACCTGCGACCTACTGCTTACAAGGCAGCCGCTCTACCAACTGAGCTACGCCAGCGATCAGGCCAACAGCGCGCGGGCCCGGTCCGCGCGGAGCCGCATTCTAGCAGCCCGTCGCGCCGCGACGGGCGCATCGCCTCGGCCGCCGCAGCGGGCGCCACCGCCCCGGTGCGCGGCGCCGGGCGGCGTGCGCGTTCAGCTGCAGTCGCGCACGTAGCGCCCGAGCATCGGGTAGGCATCGGCCAGCGTCTTCCACTCCCCGTCGCCGAGGCGTTCCGACTGCGCCTCGTCGAGGTCGACCCAGTAGAGCGTCTCGCGCCGGTAGCGCAGCACCAGGCGCGGGCTGAAGCCGAGCGCGCGGATGCGCGTCTCGAGCTGTTCCGCCAGGTCGCGGCCGTGGAAGAAGCCGAGGCTGACGGCATTGCGGTACTCGCCGGCGCTGACCACGAAGCTGTCGATGCCGCGCTCCTGCAGCTTCCCGACCAGCGCCTGCGCCTCGGCCTGCCCGGCCTGCTGCGGCAGCAGCACCCAGTAGCCGGAAAGGTCGCCGCGTCGCTCCTCGGCGCGCAATGTCGCCCGGATCCCGGCCCGGCGCAGCTCCTGGGCGACGCGGTCCGCCAGCAACCGGTCCTGCAGCGTGCCGACCGTGTAGCAGATCGCCACCCGGGTACCGCGCAGCGCTGGCGCAGGCGCCGCTTCGGCTGGCTGCTGCGACTGCGCCGGCGGGGCCTCGGC
>DATCZX010000305.1:0-9770 GCA_036525695.1 Gammaproteobacteria bacterium
CGTCGCGGGCCACGCGGTGGGTCTCGATCAGCTGCTTGATCTGCGCCCGGGCGGCCTTCTTCTCGGCCTCCTCCTGGCGCTCGCGGTTGAGCCGCGCGTCGCGCTCGCGCTGCCGCGCCTGCGCCTGCTCGGCGTCGAGGCGCGCCTGGTCCGGGGCCGCCTGCTGGCGCCGCTTGCCGGCGACCTGCTTGCGCGCCTGGCTGGCCTTCTGCTTGTTGACCAGCCCGGCCTTCAGCAGCTGCTCCTGCAACGAACTCCCCATCGCTCCCCCTCCGGCCCGCCCCGGGCGTGGCGCTAGTTTGGCAGAAGCGGCGACACGCGGGACAGCCATCCCGGCCATCGTCCACTTGAACGTTCTCGCAACGTTCTCTATGCTGGGCGCGCACGAGAACGTTGAGAGAACACCGGGACCGCCACCATGCCCACCGACCGCCAGCGCCAGGTCTACGCCGCCATCCGTCAGCACCTCGCCCGCCACGGCGTGGCGCCGAAGCTGGCCGAGCTCGGCCGCGCCCTCGGCATCCGCTCGCGCGGGGTGGTCCACCGCCACGTCCACGCGCTGGTCGAGGCCGGGCTGCTCGAGGTCGACGGCGGGCGCCACCGCGGCATCCGCCTGGCCGGGGCCACGGCGCCAGCGGGCGGCATGCAGCTGCCGCTGCTCGGGCGCATCGTCGCCGGCCGGCCGCTCGAGGCGGTCCCCGACGAGAGCACGGTCGACCTCAGCGGGTTCTTCATGGGTCCCGGCCGCTTCGTGCTGCGCGTGCAGGGCGACTCGATGGTCGAGGCCGGGATCCTCGACGGCGACATGGTGGTGGTGCGCCAGGCCGAGCGCGCCGCCGACGGCGACATCGTCGTCGCGCTGATCGACGACGAGGAGGCGACGCTGAAACGGATCCGCCACAACCGCGACGGCAGCGTCACGCTGCTGCCGGCGAACCGCGCGCTGGCGCCGATGCTCTACCCCGCCGCGCGGGTGCGCATCCAGGGGGTGGTGGTCGCCCAGCTGCGCGCCTACCGCTGACGGCGGCGCCGGTGGAGACGACCCCGCGCGCGGCGCGGCCGGCCGCCGGCCCGTACTGGGAACGGGCGATCCTGCTGGTCGACATGAACGCCTTCTTCGCCGCGATCGAGCAGCTCGACCACCCGGAGTACCGCGGCCGCGCGGTGGCGATCACCAACGGCCTGCGCGGCACCTGCGTGATCACCTGCTCCTACGAGGCGCGCAGCTACGGCATCCGCACCGGCACCCGGCTGCCGGAGGCGCGGGCGCGGTGCCCGGAGCTGGTCCGCCTGCCGGCGCGCCCGCACCGTTACGCCGAGGTCTCCAGCCGGATCATGGCGGCGCTGGCCGAGCAGGTGACGCCGGACATCGAGATCTACTCGGTCGACGAGGCGTTCCTCGACGTGACCCGCTGCCAGCGGCTGCTCGGCCCCCCCGAGGCGATCGCCCGGCGGGTCAAGCAGGTGGTGTTCGCCGCTTCCGGGGGGCTGCTCTGCTCGGTCGGCGGCAGCGGCGACCTGACCACCGCCAAGTACGCGGCCAAGCGGCAGAAGCCGGACGGGCTGACGCTGATCCCGCCGTGGGAGGCCGCGGCCACGCTGCGCGAGGTGCCGGTGACCGAGCTCTGCGGCATCGCCCGCGGGATCGGCGCGTTCCTCGCCCGGCACGGCGTGCACACCTGCGGCGACATGGCGCGGCTGCCGATCAGCGTGCTCGGGCGGCGCTTCGGCAACCCCGGCCGGCGCATCTGGTACATGTGCCAGGGCGCCGACCCGACGCAACTGGTACGCGAGGTGCCGGCGCCGCAGTCGATCGGCCACGGCAAGGTGCTGCCGCCGGCGACGCGCAGCCGCGAGCTGCTGCTGACCTGGCTGCTGCACATGAGCGAGAAGGTCGGCGCGCGGCTGCGCCGCCACGGGCTCGAGGCCAGCCGCTTCTTCGTCGGCCTGCGCGCCGACCTCGGCTGGCTCGGCGGCAAGCCGCGCCTCGCCGCCCCGAGCGCCGACGGGCAGGCGATCTTCGCCCTGTGCCGGCGGGTGCTCGACGCCCACTGGGGCGGCGAAGGGGTGCACCAGGTGCAGGTCACCGCCCTCGACCCGCGCCCGGCGAGCCAGCAGCTGGCGCTGTTCGATGCCCCCGCCGTGGCGCGGGAGGCGGTCAATGCCGCGGTCGACCGGGTCAACGACCGCTTCGGCAGCCTGGTCCTGGCCCCGGCCCGGCTGCTCGGCCGCTCCGACATGCCCGACGTGATCGCCCCGGCGTGGAAGCCGACCGGCCACCGGCGGACGGTCTGAGACCCGCTGCGCCGCCGTGTAGAAGGCACAAATGAAAACATATGAATCAGTATATTACGAATTATCTTTCATTCTTTGCTTAATGTTGAAAGCCGGCTTACGCCCGGTTCCAAACCGCGAGCCGGACGCCGCGCCGAGCGGCCTGGAGCGGATGAACGGGCCTGCCGTCGGACTGAAGTCCGACCCACAGGGGATACCGAGTCCTCCGCAATCGAACCTCTGAGCATGTGCCTCGAAGTGATCTACGACGTCGACGGGCTCGAGGTGCGCACCGGCTTCGACAACCCGCGCGCGCGGCTGCCGCTGCGCCGGCGTCGCGGCGGCGGCGTGCTGCTGCTGCCGTGGGGCCGCCGCCCGGGCCAGCGCGGCGCGTTGCCGAGCGGCGGCTGGGCCCGGCTGGAGTCGATCCGCGGCGGGGAGTGGGACTGCTGGTTCCCGCGCCCGGTGAAGCTGCCGGTGCAGCGCTTCGCCGAGCGCGACGGCCTCGGCACGGTGCACTGGTACGAGGTCACCCGCGGCCACTGGATCCAGGGGCTGCTGGCGCGCGAGGGCGACGAGCAGCGGGTCTACGTGGTCACGCTGGCACCGACCCGGCTCGACGCCGCCTGCGACCGCTGGCCGCGGATCCTGAGCGGTTGAGGCCGGCCGCTAGACCCAGCCGTTCTCGCGCTCCTCGTTGCGCAGCCGCTCGACGATGCGCCGGGCGTAGATGCCGGCGAGGTCGCCGTGGATGTTGACCCAGGGCCGCTGCGGGTCGTCGGCGAGCCGGCGCTGCTGGTCCTCGAGCACCTCCTTGTCCTCGAGGAAGGTGCGCGCGAGCTCGTCGAAGTGGGCCTCGGTGATGCCGGGCTCGCCGACCCGGTAGCCGTTGGCACCGGACCAGAAGTAGTGCGTGGTGGTGGCGCTCTCCGGGGTGATGGCGTTGAGGTTGCGGTTCTGGAAGCCGCCGCTGCGGTTGCCCTCGAAGGCGCCCTGCCCGACGTCCACCGCGCCGCTGTAGATGTTGCAGAACCCGGGCCGGAAGGTGACCTCCTGCCAGCGGTCGACGTGCCCCTTGAAGCGCACGTTCTTGGCGTAGGTCGGCGGCGGCGGCGAGTCGAGCAGCCAGCGCGTCACCACCACCCCGCGCTCGCTCTTCTCGGTCTTCACCTTGGCCGCGAAGTGGATCTCCGGGGCGGCACCGCCGACGGTGCGCTGGTGCACGTAGGCGAGGTGGCTGAGGTCGAGCAGGTTGTCGTGGATCAGCTCGTAGTTGGCCCGGATCAGGTAGGTGGTCGACTTCCAGCCCCAGTGCTCCGGATCGACGTGGTACGGCCACGGCTCGATCACCGCCGGGTCGGCGCGGCACGGTTCGCCCATCCAGATCCACAGCAGCGCGTCGCGCTCCACCAGCGGGTAGTTGCGCACCCGCGCGCCGTCGGGGATGCCGGGCTGGCCGGGGACCTTGACGCAGGCGCCGCTGCAGTCGAACTCCATGCCGTGGTAGATGCAGCGCAGCAGCTCGCCGTCGACCATGCCCTGGCTCAGCGAGACGGCGCGGTGCGGGCAGCGATCCTCGAGCGCCACCGCGCGGCCCGAGGCGGTGCGGTAGAGCACCACCGGCAGGTCGAGCAGGCGCCGCGCCAGCGGCCGCGTGGTCACCTCGTCGGCCCAGGCGGCGACGTACCAGTTGTTGAACAGGAACATGGCTCGGGTCGACCTCCTTCGCTGAGCGCCAGGGCATCTCTGGGCCGAGTGTCCGGGAGGCGGCAGGTTGCTTCCCGGGCGCTCAGCGCCGGTAACGGATCGCCACCCCCTCGATCACGTAGTTGGGTGAACTCAAGTCCGTGTTCCAGGAACTCGTGCCGACGCTACCCGAGCGTGCCTTGCCCAGGACGATGGCGTCGGCGCCGAGCTCGCGTGCCGCCTCCGCGAGCAACCGCTCGGCCTCGTCGCGGGTCTGCTGGGTGCCGCTCCAGCGCAGCTCGGCCAGCTCCTCGTAGGGACGAGCCGGCGGGGTGCGCAGGCGCTCGACGCTCAGCGACGGCGGGTAGCGGGCCGGGCCGAGGTGATTCACCTGCGGCCCGGTGGCACAGGCCCCGAGCAGCAGCACGAGCAGGGGCAGGACGGCGGCGAGGCGCGCTGGCATCGTGGCGCTCCGTGTGGTTGGCGGTACAGTGGCGCGGCAGCGGACCGCGCGCGAGTCCATTGTAGCGGCAGCGCCACCACCCCCGTCACGCAGGAGATGCCGCGCATGCAGACGCCGACCCGCGGCAAGCCGGACCCGGCCATCGCCACCGCCTGGGAGCACTTCGAGCACGCGGCCGACGTCGGCGTGCGCGGTCGCGGCGCCACCCCATCCGCGGCGTTCACCGGCGCCGCGCTGGCGCTGGCCGCGGTGGTCGCCGACCCGGCGCGGGTGCAGCCCGTCGTCGCCGTGCCGTTCAGCTGCAGCGCGCCGGACCTCGAGCTGCTGCTGGTCGACTGGCTGAACCAGCTGATCTACGCGATGGCCACCCGCCGCCTGCTGTTCTGCCGCTTCGCGGTGGACATCGACGGCGAGCGCCTGCAGGCGACCGCCTGGGGCGAGCCGATCGATCCCGCGCGCCACCGTCTCTCTGTCGAGGCCAAGGCGGCGACCTACACTGGTCTGGCAGTCCACCGGCAGGCCGACGGCGGCTGGGTGGCACAGACCGTGATCGACGTCTGAGGCAGGCACATGGACCCGCGGCGTTTCGCCCGCATCGACGACTGCGCCTGGCAGCTGCCGGCGCGTGGCCCGATGCGCGTGCCGGTGGTGATCTTCGCCGACGAGCCGCTGCTGCGCGCGATGGACGACAAGGTCGCCGAGCAGGCGGCCAACGTCGCCGCGCTGCCCGGCATCGTCGGCGCCTCCTACGCGATGCCCGACGCCCACTGGGGTTACGGCTTCCCGATCGGCGGCGTCGCCGCGTTCGATCCCGCCGCCGGCGGCGTGGTCTCGGCCGGCGGGGTCGGCTTCGACATCTCCTGCGGCGTGCGCACGCTGACCACCGGCCTGACCCGCGACGACCTGCTGCCGCGCGCCGAGCGGCTGGCCGACGCGCTGTTCCGCGCCATCCCCGCCGGGCTCGGCAGCACCGGGCAGCTGCGCCTCGACGACGCCACGATGGAGGCGATGCTGGACGGCGGTGCGGCCTGGGCGGTCGGCGCCGGGTACGGCACCCCGGCCGACCTCGCGCGCACCGAGGAGCACGGGCGCATGGCCGGGGCCGCGCCGGCGCAGGTCTCCGCGCACGCCCGCGAGCGCCAGCGCGACGAGATGGGCACGCTCGGCTCCGGCAACCACTACCTCGAGGTGCAGCAGGTCACCGCGCTCCTCGACGCGCCGGCCGCGGAGGCCTTCGGCCTCGCCGAGGGCGACGTCGTGGTCAGCATCCACTGCGGCTCGCGCGGCCTCGGCCACCAGGTCGGCAGCGAGTTCCTGAAGCGGATGCTGAGCGAGGCGCCGCGGCACGGCCTGGTGCTGCCCGAGCGCGAGCTCGCCTGCGCCCCGCTGCGCTCGGACAGCGGCCGCGCCTACCTCGGCGCGATGCGCGCCGCGATCAACTGCGCGCTGGCCAACCGCCAGATCCTCACCCACCTGGCCCGCGAGGCGTTCGCCGAGGTGCTGCCCGCGGCGCGTCTCGAGCTGCTCTACGACGTCTCGCACAACACCTGCAAGGTCGAGGAGCACCCGGTCGACGGCGAGTTGCGGCGCCTCTTCGTGCACCGCAAGGGCGCCACCCGGGCGTTCGGCCCGGGCCACCCGGCGCTGCCGGAGGCGTTCCGCGCGGTCGGCCAGCCGGTGCTGATCGGCGGCTCGATGGGCACCGCGTCCTACATCCTCGCCGGCAGCGCCGGCGCCGACGGGCGCGCCTACGCCTCCGCCTGCCACGGCGCCGGCCGGGCACTGAGCCGGCAGCAGGCGAAGAAGCGCTGGAACGGTCGCGAGGTCGTCGCCCAGCTGGCCCAGCGCGGCATCCGGGTGCGCAGCCAGTCGCTGCGCGGCATCGCCGAAGAGGCGCCGGGCGCCTACAAGGACGTCAGCGCGGTGGTGGAGGCGACCGAGCGCGCCGGCCTCGCCAGGCGCGTGGCGCGGCTCGAGCCGTTGGTGTGCATCAAGGGGTGAACCCGCGCAGCACCGGTGCTGCGAATCAGCACAGCCTGGATCCCGTTTCAGCCGAGCACGAAGTGCGCATGCCCCGCCACCACCGCGCGCGCACGCTCCTCCTGCCACGCCTCGACGCGCACGTTGGCGACCCGGCGGCCGTGCTTGACCACGACGGCGTGGGCATAGGTCTCGCGCTCGCCCGAGGCCGGGCGCAGGTAGTCCACCGACAGGTTGACGATCTTCGGCATGTGCTCGGGCTCGAGCTCCCACAGCAGCTGCATGATCGCCGCGTGCTCGAGCAGCGCGCCGAGCACGCCGCCGTGGACGGCGCGCAGCGTGGTGTTGCCGATGTTGCTGTCGCGCGCAGCGAGCACGGTGACCAGGCCGGTGCTCTCGCGCCGGCAGCTCAGCCCGACGACCGCGGCATAGGGGCAGATGCGGTCCAAGCCCGACGGGTCGCCGCTGGCCTTGAGCCGGCGAATCTGCTCGACGAACATCAGCCCGCCCCTTCGCCGGCGACGGCCGCCGCGCTGAAACCGACCGAGCCGAGCATGAAGGTGGCGACGCAGCTGGCGATCAGGTCATCCGGGGAGTCCTGGTACGCCTGGCCGCGGACGAAGACGATGTTGCGCGTCTTGCGGTACGCCTCGGCCCAGCCGTAGACAGGCTTCTCGGGCACCGCCGGCTGCATGTAGTCGATGCGCAGGTCGAGGGTCGCGGAGGCCTGCGGCTCGTCCTGGATGGTGAAGCTGACCAGTCCGCAGGCGGTGTCGAGGATCGTGGTGACCACCCCGCCGTGCAGCACCCCGCTCTCGGGGTTGCCGATCAGCCGCGGCGCGTAGTCGCAGCGCAGCAGCGCGCCGCCGCGGCGCACCGATTCGACCACCAGCCCGAGCTCGCGGACGTGGGGCAGGCGGCTGATGACCTCGACCAGGCCGCGCAGCCTGGCGTCGGTGACGTGTTGCTGGGTCATGCTCCTCCCCGCGCGGCCGGTTCACGGACCGCTGTCCGTGGGGCGACGATTATCCGTTGCGCGCCGCGGCGTGGATACCCCGGCCGCGGCACGGCCGGGCGATCCCCAGGGGCGACTGCCGACCGGGCTGGGCAGACGACCGCCCCGGTTCTCCGGCAGCTTCTCTAGAAATCCAGCTAATGCGCGCATAAATAAATCTAATTCATCTGGTAAATGCGGTACATCAAAGAGGAAATGGCTGGCGACCTGTATATCCCAGCGTAGCGCTGAGTTTTTAGCGCCAGTGCCACCGGAGGAACCCATGACGAAAAAATACCCCGCCCTCTGCCTCGCCGCCCTGCTCGCCCTGCCACTGACCGCCGGCGCGGCGGAGAAGCAGGACGAGGCCGGGCTGAACCACGACTACCGCACCTTCACCGGTGGCAAGGTCGCCTACGGCCAGATCGGCGACTCCTACACCGCCGAGCTGGTGATGTACCTGGCCGGCAACCAGTTCATGGTGATGGAGGAGCTGATCGGCGACTTCCAGGCCGCCAACCCCGACATCAAGACCATCTACGTCGAGACCATTCCTCCGGGCCAGATCCTCAACCAGATCCTCAAGCAGGGCGAGATCAACGGCCAGAAGACGGCGATGAACCCCGACATCTACGCCAGCGTCAACCTCGGCCACCTGAAGAAGCTGAAGGGTGCCGGGCTGATGACGGACTACATGACCTACATCCACAACACCCTCGAGCTGATGGTCGCCAAGGGCAACCCGAAGGGCATCAAGGGTGCCGAGGACCTCGGCCGTGACGACCTGGTCCACTCGCACCCGAACCCGATCACCGAGGGCATCTTCAAGTTCTACGGCTCCGAGATGCTGAAGGACCTCGGCCTGCACGAGAAGATCACCGCGAACAAGGAGTGCAAGAGCTGCTGGGCGATCGAGGGCAAGACCTGGTTCACCTCGCGCCACCACCGCGAGACCCCGCTCAGGATCGAGAAGGGCGAGGCCGACGTCGGCATCGTCTGGACCACCGAGATCCTCGAGGCGCAGCGCGAGGGGCGCGCCGTCGAGGGGGTGAAGATCCCGGCGCCGCTGAACAAGATCGACAAGGTGGGTTACGCGATCGGCAAGCTGAGCAGCGGCCGCAACCAGGCCAACGCCGACCGCTTCCTGGCCTACATCGCCAGCGACCGCGCGCAGAACATCTACGCCAAGTACGGCTTCACCCCGGCCAGCACCGAGGGGCGCAAGCTGAAGCCGATCCCCGGCTGACCGTCAGAAGGGGGTCAGACTCCGCGGACGCTGACCCCCTTCTCTTCACTTCCCGGTGAACTCGATCGCCCCGTCCGGCAGCAGGTAGAGCACCAGCGCGCGCCCGTCGCGGACCGTCGGCCGGTGCGCCGATCCCGGCGGGTTGACCTGCCAGCCGGCCCCGCCGTCGTCGAAGGTCGCCGCCGGGTCCACCGGCATCACCATGCACACCTCGCCGTTCGGGTGCACGTGGTGCGGGCCGACGATGTCGACCAGGTCGACCACGTCGACGCTGAGGTTGCCGGTCTCAGGCCCGGCCTGGATCACCCGGCCGAAGCGCCGCCCGTCACCGCCCTGGCTGCACATCCAGCCGGCCGCGATCGCCGCGTGGCAGGCCGCCTCGACCTGCCCGAACCAGCTGTCACCGGGCGGGAAGCGTTGTGCCAGGTCGTGCTCGAGGGTGGCGTCCAGCGGGCGCCCGGCCACCGCCGCGGTCAGCGGCTGCAGCAGTTGCTGGAAGGCGGTCACGTCCATCGTCGTACTCCTGGTGGGATGCGCGGCTGGCTGCGGCGCGATGGGTTTCGGTGAGGGACAAGGATACGATAGCCGGCATGGATAACCCGCGAACACCCCGTTCCACCCTGCCGGGCGCGCTGTGGTGGCCGCTCGCCGCGCTGGTCGTGCTGGCCCTCGCCGCCTGGGTGCTGCTGTCGGACGGCGGCAACGCGGCCGTCACGCCGGCCGACCTCGCCGCCGGCGAGCGGCTCTACGCGAGCCACTGCGCCAGCTGCCACGGCGCGAACCTCGAGGGCCAGCCCGAGTGGCGCCGGCGCAAGGCCGACGGCAAGCTCCCGGCCCCACCGCACGACGACAGCGGGCACACCTGGCACCACGACGACGAGCTGCTGCTTGCCATCGTCAAGCACGGCCTGGTGCCGCCCCACGGACCGCCCGACTACCCGAGCGACATGCCCGCCTTCGCCGGCACGCTGGGCGACGTCGAGATCCGCAACGTGCTCGCCTTCATCGCCAGCCGCTGGTCGCAGGAGACGCGCAAGCTGCGCGCCGAGCGGCTGGGGAGCTGAGCACTCAGCGGGTCGACCCACCCGCCCGTGGCTCGGGCTTCAGCCCGACGCGGTCAGTTGTCC
>DATCZX010000306.1:0-2728 GCA_036525695.1 Gammaproteobacteria bacterium
GCCCGAGCAAGCCGGTGCAGGCGGACGCGATCGCCCCGCAGGCCCCGGCCCGCCTCGAGGCGGAGCGCAAGAACGTCACCGTGCTGTTCGCCGACATCTCCGGCTTCACCTCGATGAGCGAGAAGCTCGACCCCGAGGACGTGACCACGGTGATGAACGGCGCGCTGAACGTGCTGGCCAACGCGGTCAGCAAGTACGAGGGCTACATCGACAAGTTCATCGGCGACTGCGTGATGGCGCTGTTCGGCGCCCCGATCACCCACGAGAACGACCCCGAGCTGGCGATCCGCGCCGCGCTCGAGATGCGCCGCGGACTCGAGCACTACAACGCCGGCCTGCCGGTCAGGCTGGAGGTGCCGCTGACGCTGCACATCGGCATCAACTCCGGCGTGGTGATCGCCGGCGGCATGGGCTCCGACCAGAAGCTCGAGTACACGGTGATGGGCGACACCGTCAACCTCGCCTCGCGCCTGGAGTCCAACGCCGGCAGCGGGCAGATCTTCGTCTCCTCGTTCACCTACAACCTGACCCGCGAGCTGTTCGAGTTCACCAGCCACGAGCCGATCAAGGTCAAGGGCAAGAAGGACCCGGTCGCGGTCTACGAGGTGACCGGCGAGCGCCAGGCGCGCGCCGCCAGCAGCGCGCGCCTCGAGGCCGCCAAGCTGGTCGGGCGCACGCGCGAGATGCTGATGCTGCGCGACTGCCTCGACCGCTTCCTCGCCGGCACCAGCCAGGTGGTGTTCCTGCTCTCGGAGGCCGGCATCGGCAAGAGCCGCGTGCACCACGAGGTCAAGAAGCACCTCGGCCCGGGCCAGGTGCAGATCGTCGACGGCGTGTTCCGCTCCTACAGCCGCGCCACCACCTACTCGGCGTTCGTCGAGATGTTCCGCCACCTGCTCAGCATCGACGCCGACGACCAGGTCACCGCGGTGGCCGACAAGGTGGTGCGCAACCTGCCGCTGCTGCTCGGCCTCGACGAGCACAGCCGCTCCGATGAGCTCTCCGAGGCGACCGTGTTCATCGGCCTGATGCTCGGCATCGACCTCTCCGCGGAGTTCGACGTGCCGCTGGCGCAGATGACCCCGCAGGAGCGCAAGGCGGCCACCTTCAAGGTGATCCCGTGGGTGCTCGACCGGCTCGCCAGTCGCCAGCCGATGCTGCTGGTGCTCGAGGACGCCCACTACGCCGACCGCACCTCGGTCGAGATGATCGGCCACATGTTCCACGCGCTGGCCAAGGCGCCGCTGTTCATGCTGATCCTGCTGCGCCCGGACACCGACAGCCTGGCCACCAAGCTGGTGCCGATGGCGCGCAAGTCGCGTCCCGGCGCGTTCACCGAGATCACCTTCAGCCGGCTCAGCAACGACGAGTCGGACCAGCTGGTCTACAACCTGCTCGAGGCCACCGAGGTGCCGGCGGCGCTGCTCGAGCTGGTGCGCCGGCGCGCCGAGGGCAACCCGCTGTACATCGCCGAGCTGATCCGCGAGCTGCTCGAGCACGAGGCGCTGGCCCTCGACGACGAGCGCGCGGTGCGCATCACCCGCGACCTCGACTCGGTCGCGCTGCCGAGCTCGATCCAGGGCATGATCATCTCGCGCATCGACCGCCTGCCGCTGGAGCTCAAGGACCTGCTGCAGGTCGCCTCGGTGATCGGCCCGGTGTTCCGCCGCGAGCTGCTCGAGCAGGTCTGCGCCGGCGAGCAGGTCGACGACCGCATCGACCAGCTGCTCGAGCTCGGGCTGGTCTTCGAGTCGCAGTCCTACCCGTACGTCGAGTACAGCTTCCGCAACCTGCTGACCCAGGAGGCGGTCTACTCGACGCTGCTGCACAAGAAGCGGCGCGAGCTGCACGCGCGCGTCGCCGAGGAGGTCGAGGCGCTGTTCGCGGCGCGCTTCGACGACCCGGTCGAGATCATCAACGCCGACCAGATGGACGACCACATCGAGGTCCTGGCGCACCACTACGAGGCCGCCGACGAACCCGAGCCGGCCTACCGCTACCTCGCCCGCAGCGGGCTCAAGGCGCAGCAGGCCTACGCCAACAGCGAGGCGGCCGACTACTACCGGCGCGCGATCGAAAAGGCCTGGCACATGGAGACGCCGCCGACCGACCTCGCCCAGGTGCACACCTCGCTGTCCGAGGTGCTCGAGCTCGAGGGCGAGCTGGAGGACGCGATCGGCGCGCGGCGCACCGCGCACGAGCTGGCCACCGAGGCCGGCGCGCGCGCCGAGGCGCTGCGCCACATCGGCCGGATGGAGGAGAAGCGCGGCTTCAAGGACCGCTCGCTGGAGGCCTACCAGGCCGCCAAGGACCTGATGACGGACGCGCCCGAATCGCTGGAGATGGGCCAGATCCTGATGAACGAGAGCTGGGTGCTGAACCGGCTCAAGCGCTTCGAAGACGCGGTCGCCGAAGGTGAGCGCGCGCTGGCGATCTTCCAGAAGCACGCCGATCGCGAGAACGAGGGGCTGGTCTACAACAACCTGGCGGTCTACCACGAGCACGCGGGCCTGCTCGACCGCGCGCTCGACTACAACCAGCGCGCGCTCGAGCGCTTCCGCGAGACCGGCAACAAGCGCCAGCAGGCCAACGTGCTGCTGTCGCTCGGCTACCTGCACAACAAGCGCGACGAGCAGGAGCAGGCGCTGGACTGTTTCGACCGATCGCTGGAGATCATGGAACGGATCGGCAACCGCTACGGTATCGGCACGGCGTTGATGGCCAAGGG
>DATCZX010000307.1:0-6124 GCA_036525695.1 Gammaproteobacteria bacterium
GGGCTCGCCTGAACCGCCACCGTCGCCGGCCGGCCGCCACCCAACCAAGGAGCACCGCGATGCTGCTGCGCTACTCGCCCACCTCGCCCTACGTGCGCAAGGTCACCGCCAGCGCCCACGAGCTGGGGCTGTTCGAGCGCCTCGAGCTGCTGCCGACCAACTCCTGGGACCCGGCCAGCGACCTGCCCGAGAGCAACCCGCTGGGCAAGGTGCCGACGCTGGTGCTCGAGGGGGGCGAGATCCTCTACGACAGCCCGGTGATCTGCGAGTACCTCGACCACCTCGGCGGCGGGCGGCTGTTCCCGGCGCCGGGACCGGCGCGCTGGGCGGCGCTGCGCGACCAGGCGCTCGGCGACGGCCTGCTGGATGCCGCGGTGCTGCTGTTCATCGAGCGCGCCCGGCGCCCGCAGGAAGAGCGCAGCGCGTGGTGGCAGCAGCTGCAGCTGGACACCGTCAACCGCGCGCTGGACACCCTGGAGGAACGCGCCGGCAGCTTCGCTGGGCTGGCCGACATCGGCCAGCTGACCGCGGCGGTGGCGCTCGGCTACGTCGACTTCCGCTTCGCCGAGATGGAGTGGCGGGAGGGGCGGCCGCAGTTGGCGGCGTGGTACGCCGAGGCCGCCGCGCGGCCCGCGCTGCAGGCCACGGTGCCGCGCGATCCGGCGTAGCCAGCTCGGGCACGAACGGCCGCGCCGACCACGCCCCCAGCCTGGCGATCTGCGCGCGGTAGAGCGCCGGGAACTCCACCACCACCGACTGCTGGACCTCGGGCAGCGCCGCGCGGTCGAGCACCGGCTGCGCCTCCTCCAGCAGGGCCAGGCGCATGAACAGCCTCCGCCGCGGCGCGGCCACATGCCGTTAGGGCAGGCGCGGGCGACCCGTGCGGGATGCCCGATCGGCGGAAATCCGCCGCCGCCGGTGCCGCGTGCCACCCGCCACCCCGGGCTGCCGGCCGCGGGCGCCCGGAGAGCGCGCCGGCGTGCCGGCAGGGCCTGCGAGATGCGCTGGTACGAAGCTTGCTCGACGACCGCGATCGTCCACTTCGGCCCGGCGCCGACCCCACCGCGAGAGCGAACATGACCAAGGACCTGCGCGAGAGCGCCCTGCACTACCACCGCTTTCCCAAGCCCGGCAAGCTGGCGATCCAGGCCTCCAAGCCGCTGGCCAACCAGCGCGACCTGGCGCTCGCCTACTCCCCCGGTGTCGCCCACGCCTGCGAGGAGATCGTCGCGGATCCCGGCAACGCGGCGCTGTACACCGCGCGCGGCAACCTGGTCGGGGTGATCAGCAACGGCACCGCGGTGCTCGGCCTGGGCGCGATCGGCGCGCTGGCGTCGAAGCCGGTGATGGAGGGCAAGGCGGTGCTGTTCAAGCAGTTCGCCGGCATCGACGTGTTCGACATCGAGATCGACGAGCGCGACCCCGAGCGGCTGATCGAGACCATCGCCGGGCTCGAGCCGACCTTCGGCGCGATCAACCTCGAGGACATCAAGGCGCCGGAGTGCTTCGTGGTCGAGAAGGCGCTGCGCGAGCGGATGCGGATCCCGGTGTTCCACGACGACCAGCACGGCACCGCGATCACCACCGCGGCCGGCGTGCTCGGCGCGCTGCGCCTGGTCGGCAAGTCGCTGGACGCGGTGCGCCTGGTGGTCTCGGGGGCCGGCGCCGCGGCGCTCGCCTGCACCGACCTGCTGGTGGCGATGGGGCTCAGGCAGGAGCACGTGGTGGTCACCGACCGCCACGGCGTGGTCTACCAGGGGCGGCCCGAGGAGATGGACCCGTACAAGGCGCGCTACGCGATCGCCGACGACGGCCGGCGCACGCTCGACGACGTGGTCGAGGGCGCCGACATCTTCCTCGGCCTGTCGGCCCCGCGGGTGCTGAAGCCGGAGGCGGTGGCCAGGATGGCGCCGCAGCCGCTGATCTTCGCGCTGGCCAACCCGACCCCGGAGATCATGCCCGAGGAGGTCAAGGCGGTCCGCGACGACGCCATCATCGCCACCGGGCGCTCGGACTACCCGAACCAGATCAACAACGTGCTCTGCTTCCCGTTCATCTTCCGCGGCGCGCTCGACGTCGGCGCGACGACCATCAACGAGGCGATGAAGATCGCCTGCGTCAAGGCGATCGCCGACCTGGCGATGGCCGAGGTCTCCGACGTCGTCGCCGACGCCTACCGCGGCCAGTCGCTGACCTTCGGCCCCGAGTACATCATCCCGAAGCCGTTCGACCCGCGGCTGATCACCGCGATCCCGCCGGCGGTGGCGCGCGCGGCGATGGAGAGCGGCGTGGCGACCCGGCCGATCGAGGATTTCCCGGCCTACGTCGACAGCCTGACGCGGCGCGTCTACCGCACCGGCAGCGTGATGAAGGGGGTGTTCCAGGCGATCCGCGAGAATCCGCGCCGGCTGCTGTTCTCGGGCGGCGAGTCCGACCGCGTGGTGCGCGCGGTGCAGACGCTGCTCGAGGAGCGCACCCGGCCGCCGCTGGTGATCGGCCGCCAGGCCGCGATCGAGGAGAACATCGCCCGGCTCGGGCTGCGCATCCGTGCGGGGGTCGACTTCGAGGTGCTCGACCCGACCACCTTCGACGGCTACGCCGCGCTGGCCGAGCAGTACCACGACCTGATGGGGCGGCGCGGCGTGTGGCCGGCCGACGCCGAGGGCATCCTGCGCGGCAACCCGACCGCGCTCGGCGCGCTGCTGCTGCGCAACGGCGCGGCCGACGCGCTGCTGGCCGGCCCGTACGGCAAGTTCGCCGACCACCACCGGCACGTGCTCGAGATCATCGGCCTGCGCGACGGCGCCCACGTCAGCGCGGCGATGCAGCTGCTGATCCTCGACCGCGGCACCTTCTTCATCGCCGACACCAACGTCAACCACACCCCGGACGCCGGTGAGATCGCCGAGATCACCCTGATGGCGGCCAACGAGGTGCGCCGTTTCGGCATCGCGCCGAAGGTCGCGCTGGTCTCGCACTCGAACTTCGGCAGCTCGAACCACCCGATGGCGGCGCGGCTGCGCGAGGCCCTGCAGCGGCTGCGCGAGATGGACCCCGAGCTCGAGGTCGACGGCGAGATGCAGACCGACGCGGCGCTCTCCGCGGAGGTGCGCGCGCGGATCTTCCCGAAGTCGCGGCTGAGCGGGGTGGCGAACCTGCTGGTGATGGCCAACCAGGACGCGGCCAACGTCAGCTTCAACGCGTTGAAGGCGCTCGGCAACGGGGTCTCGGTGGGGCCGATCCTGCTCGGCATGAACCGGCCGGTGCACATCCTCAACCGCACCGTGACCACGCGCGGGACGGTCAACCTGGCGGCGCTCGCCGCGGCCGACGCGGCGGTGTCGTAGCGGTTTTCGAAGCTGTGGGTGCGGCGGCCCGGCAGGCCGCCGCGGCTCAGTGGTCCGCGTCCTTGCCGATCTCGCTGGTCTGGATCTCCATGATCTGTTTCATCGCCTTGGTGTCCTTCTTGGTCAGGTCACCCTGCATCAGCGCCAGCGTCGCCATGTTGCCCATCACCTGGACCAGGCGGATGCGCACCTTGATGTCGTGCGGCGTGCCCTCACGGGTGTAGCTCATCGTGAGCACGCCCATGTCGCCGTCCTTGGGCGGGTTCTGCCGGTACTTGTTGAAGTCCCCGCTGCTGAAGCCGACCGAGGTCGGGCTGATCGATTTGACGTAGCCGCGCAGCATCCTGCCGCCGGTGAACTCCAGGGATGCCGCCAGGGTGACTGACTTGCCGCGTGCCATGCCGTTTCCTCAATCGTTTTCAGGTTTGTCATCCAACTCATACGCGCTCGCCGTGGGCAGCGCAAGGGCGGCCGGGAGCCGCTCGGCGAGGTGCGCGAACTCGGCCAGCGTCAGGGTCTCCGCGCGCCGGCCGGGATCGATGCCGGCCGCCTCGAGCGCCGGGGCCTCGAGCAGCCCGCGCAGCGTATTGCGCAACGTCTTGCGCCGCTGCGCGAAGGCCGCGGTGACCACCGCGCGCAGCCGCACCGGGTCGACCGCGACCGGCGGCGCGGGGTGCGGGCGCAGGCGCACCACGGTCGAGTCGACCTTGGGCGGCGGGCGGAACGCGCCGGGCGGGACGTCGAACAGCGGCCGCACCGCGCAGTGGTACTGCGCCATCACCGAGAGCCGGCCGTAGGCCTTGCTGCCCGGCTCCGCGGCGAGCCGGTCGACCACCTCCTTCTGCAGCATGAAGTGCATGTCGGCGACGGCGTCGCGCTGGTCGAACAGGTGGAACAGCAGCGGGGTCGAGATGTTGTACGGCAGGTTGCCGACCAGGCGCAGGCGGGCGCCGGCGGCGAGGGCGCGGAAGTCGAACGCCAGCGCGTCGCCCTCGAGCAGGGTCAGGCCGCTGCCCTGCGGGAAGCGCCGCTGCAGCGCGGCGACCAGGTCGCGGTCGAGCTCGAGCGCGGTCAGCTCGCCGCTCGCCTCCAGCAACGGGCCCGTCAGCGCCCCCTCGCCCGGGCCGATCTCGAGCAGCCGCTCGCCGGGCCGAGGCGCTATCGCGGCGACGATGCGCGCGACGACCTGCGCGTCGCGCAGGAAGTTCTGGCCGAAGCGCTTGCGTGGACGGTGGCTCAAGGGAGCGTCCTGATGACGGCGGAGCAAGAGACCGGATTATGCGGCGCTGGCGCCCCGCTGCCTACGAGTCGCCTAAGGACCTACAGGCGGGTCTGGCGCTGTTCGGTGCTCGCGCCACGAGTATCCGCGGGTTCGTATAGGTCGCGCTTGGCTCTGCGGGGATAGGCCTCGTGGTGGTGGTGGGTACCGGTCAGGACAAGGCCAGCAGCCACTCACCACGCGATCTTGTTGCGCTCCGCGTTAACCGCCTCGAGACAGGACGCCCCCTGCGGCAAGGCCGCCGCGGCGGTCCAGAGCTTGCTCCAGGCCTGAATTGCCAGTTCGCTTATCAATCGGGGCGTGACCTCGTGTTCCTTCTCATGACGGGCTTCGCGCGAAGCCCAGAGGTTACCGTGCCAGACGACGCTACCGCGCGCCATCGCGGCGCGGCTGAAGCCGTGCGCTGTGGCTTCCAGGCAGACGATCACGTGGGTTTCCAGGTTCATCGGGGCATGACCGAAGGTCAGACCATTCAGTGCCTGAACGGGTAGCACCATGGCGAGCCGGTTCGTCGAATCGTAGAACTCGGAGTAGTAGGCGCGGAGCGAGGCAGGGACCTGCGTCTGGCCTGGAGCGGCCGTGCAGTCTTCGGACAAGCGGTCGAAATCAATGCTGCCGTGATGAACGACGAGGGGACCGTGATCGATACGAGACCGGGTGATCTTGCGTGGCCCTTCATGGCGCCATGCCATGGAGAGGTCAGGGGCCGAATCGATGCCGGTTTCCGCTTGGGTCGAAAAGTGGGAGACGGCGCAGCCGCTACTTGCGAGCAGGCAGACCGCGATCAGCCAGCGATGCCAGCCGGGCATCTGCCCGCTATCGCGCCTGACCGGCACATGCACTCCGTGATCGGTATCCTGCGCGTGGCTCATGGCATCGGAGCTGCCCGCTACCGTTCGCCGCCGACCCTGGACGTCGGCGCTCGCCCGTGGAGAGACGACGATCCAGCATAGGACGTCGCCGGCAGGAGTCCAGGGTGGGAGTCAATTATTCCCTGGCGAGGTCGGCCAGGCGCCACTGGCGCAGGCCGCTGCCGATCAGCGCGAGGCCGAGGACCACGCCGAGCAGCAGCGCCGACCCGGCGGCGCCCATCGCGATCAGCAGCACGCCCAGGCCCAGCTGGGCCCACGGCAAGATGCGCTCCGCCAGAGGCGGGTTGATCACGCTGGACCCGCGCAGTGCGAGCAGGGCAAGGATCCCGCCGGCGATCAGGCCACCGCCGAGCAGCAGCGCCACCAGCCACAGCGCCAGGTCGGGCCACGCCAGCAGCACGACGCCGGTGACGATCTGCGCCCACGGGCCGAACACGCCGGCCGGGATCCCGGCCCGGCGTGCGGTGAGCACCCGCAGCAGCGCGACCGCACCGCTCGCCAGCACCACCGCCGCCAGCATCATCACCGCCAGTGTGCTGAAGAAGTAGGGGAGCAGGATCGCGGCGACCCCGAGGGCGACGGTGACGCCGGCACTCAACCTGGCCGAGGTCTCCGGGTTCACCTCA
>DATCZX010000308.1:0-3690 GCA_036525695.1 Gammaproteobacteria bacterium
GTGACGAACACCCCCTCGAGACCGGCCAGCGAGCCCTCGACGACCAGCACCCGATCCCCTTCCTGCGGCGGCGCGAGTTGCAGGTTGCAGAGCCCGCTCTCGTCCTCGTGGGCGCGCAGCGCGGCAATCAGGTCGTCGGGAACGACCGCCGCCTCCTCGGTGAAGCGCACCACCCGGCTGACGCCGAGCGTCGAGCGCAGCGGCGCCCAGTTGTCGACGCCCGGCTCGAGCCGGATGAACAGGTAGCGCGGGAACAGCGGCTCGACCAGCCGCTCCGGCTTGCCGCGGCGACGGCGCAGCGCCAGCGCCAGCGGCAGGTAGACCGCGTAGCCCTGGCGCCCCAGGTTCTCGGCCGCCCGCGCCTCCTGGCGCGGCTTGGTGTGCACCAGGTGCCAGTGCTTCACGGGGTGCCCGGGGCGTGCAGCCGGCGCATCGCCGCCTGCCAGTCGCCGTCGACCAGCCGCGGCAGCTCCGCGACCACGTCGTCGAGCGCCCGCTCGAGGGCGCCGCGGTCCTCGGCGCTGGGCCGGCTGAGCACGTGGCCGGTGACCGCCTCGCGCTGGCCCGGGTGGCCGATGCCGATGCGCAGGCGGACGAAGTCGTGGCTGCCGAGCTGGGCGACGATGTCGCGCAGGCCGTTGTGGCCGCCGTGACCGCCGCCGACCTTCAGCCGCACCTGGCCGACCGGCAGGTCGAGGTCGTCGTGGACCACCAGCACCGCCTCCGGCGGGATGCGGTAGAAGCGGGCCAGCGCGGCGACCGCCTGGCCGCTGCGGTTCATGTAGGTCGACGGCCGCAGCAGGCGCACGCGGTGGCCGGCGAGGCTCGCCTCGCAGGTGTCGCCGTGGAAGCGCGACTCCGGGCGGAAGCCGGCCCCGGCCAGCCGGGCGAGCCGGTCGAGCAGCCAGAAGCCGACGTTGTGCCGGGTCTCGGCGTAACCGGAACCCGGGTTGCCGAGACCGACGATCAGTGCGAGTGGGGTGGTGGCGGACATGCTGCCGCGTCCGTGGCGGCCGTCACGGCCCGCCGCCCGTGCGGCGGGCCGCTCCGGTCAGTCGCCGGCTCAGGCGGCGGGCTCGCCACCCTCCTCGGTCTCCCCGCCGGCCCCCTCCTCTTCGCCACCGCGCTGCAGGTGCAGCGAGGCGACCACCTGGTCATGCTCCTCGCCCTGCGCCAGCTGCGGCAGGGTGACCCCCTCCGGCAGCTTCAGGTCCGACAGGTGCACCAGGTCGTTGAGCTCGAGCGCGGAGACGTCGACCTCGATGAACTCCGGCAGGTGCCTCGGCAGGCACTCGATCTCGACCTCGATCAGCAGGTGCGAGAGCATGCCGCCGGCCTTGATGCCGGGCGCCACCTCTTCGCCGAGGAAGTGCAGCGGCACGTGCATGCGCAGCTTCTGCGTGGCGCTGGTGCGCAGCAGGTCGA
The DNA here is from genome assembly GCA_036525695.1 of Gammaproteobacteria bacterium. Lineage (GTDB taxonomy): Bacteria > Pseudomonadota > Gammaproteobacteria > QNFN01 > QNFN01 > DATCZX01. The sequence goes on from DATCZX010000308.1 coordinate 1,426, forward strand.
CGTGCTGCAGGTGCGCCTTGTACGGGTGGCGCTGGACCGCCTTCAGCACCGCCTGCTGCGGCTTGCCGTCGACGTTGACGGTGAGGATGTGCGAGTAGAACGCCTCGTGCTCGAGGCTGCGCAGCATCGCGTCCTGGTCGAGGACCAGGGACTGCGGGGGCTTCCCCGCCCCGTAGATGACCGCCGGGACCTTGTTCGCCTTGCGCAGGCGGCGGCTCGCACCTTTCCCCACGTCCTGGCGCGTCTCGGCGTTGATTTCGAAACTCAGGCTCATTGCTCTCTGCTCCAGTGAATGTAGTGTCGCCCCCGGCGACCCTCAGCCTCCCCCGCGACCAGGTTCGGCTACCCAGGCCGCGCCCCGCCCGGGGCCCGGCCGAAAAAAGCTCAGTCCATGTACAGCGAGCTGACCGACTCCTCGCGGTTGATCCGCGCCATCGCCTCGCCGAGCATCCCGGCGACGCTGAGCACGCGGATCCGGCCGCACTCGCGTGCCGCCTCGCTGAGCGGGATGGTGTCGGTGACCACCAGCTCGTCCAGCTCCGAGTTGCCGATGTTGTGGATCGCCTTGCCCGACAGCACCGGGTGGGTGCAGTAGGCGACCACCCGCTCGGCACCGAACTTCTTCAGCGCGCGGGCCGCCAGGCACAGCGTGCCGGCGGTGTCGACCATGTCGTCGACGATCACGCAGGTGCGCCCCTGGACGCTGCCGATGATGTGCATCACCTCGGCCTCGTTCGGCCGCGGCCGGCGCTTGTCGATGATCGCGAGGTCGGCATCGTCGAGCCGCTTGGCCAGCGCGCGGGCGCGGACCACGCCGCCGACGTCCGGCGAGACCACGATCAGGTTCGGGTACTTCTGCCGCCAGACGTCGCCGAGCAGGATCGGCGAGGCGTAGACGTTGTCCACCGGGATGTCGAAGAAGCCCTGGATCTGGTCGGCGTGCAGGTCGACGGTCAGCACCCGGTCGACGCCGACGCTGCCGATCATGTCGGCGACCATCTTCGCGGTGATCGGCACGCGCACCGAGCGCGGCCGCCGGTCCTGGCGCGAGTAGCCGAAGTACGGGATCACCGCGGTGATGCGCGTCGCCGAGGCGCGGCGGATCGCGTCGACCATCACCAGCAGCTCCATCAGGTTGTCGTTGCACGGCGCGCAGGTGGGCTGGACGATGAACACGTCCTTGCCGCGCACGCTGTCGATGATCTCGACCATGATCTCGCCGTCGCTGAAGCGCCCGACCACGGCCTTGGCCAGCGGGATGTTCAGCCGCGCGGCCATCGCCGATGCCAGCTCGGGGTTGGCGTTCCCCGAGAAGATCATCACGTTGTCGCCGGCCATGCGCTCGGACATCGACATGTTCACCTGCCTCTACCCGCCCTCTGCATCACGCTGCTCTGTAGTGAATGGCTGGGGCGCCAGGCGCTCCGCCGTTCAAATCCGCTCGCGGATCTGTCGAACCTCCCGGTTCTCACCCTGGCGCCACTCAACGCTTGCGCCAGGTACCGTATGGCTGGGGCGCCAGGGATCGAACCTGGGAATGCCGGAATCAAAATCCGGTGCCTTACCACTTGGCTACGCCCCAGTTGCGATCCTCCGTCCGGTCCCGCCGGGCCGCTCAGCGCGGCGGCCCGCCGGGCGCCGCGGCGCCGTCGGCCGCGGCTTCGAGCCGGTCGAGCAGCGGGGAGCGATCGACCCCGCGGGCGACGAAGCCGCGCCAGCCCCTGGGCCATGCCGCCTGGGCCGCCGCTGCGCTGGCGAAGGGCGCGAAGACGCAGGCACCGGTTCCGCTCATCCGGCCGGCAGCGCCCAGCTGGCGCAGTGCCGCCGCGACCTCCGCGTGGCGTGCCGCGACGACCGCCTGGCAATCGTTGCGGGCCCTCCCGGCAAAGAAGTCCGGCATTGTGATTGGCTTCGAATCACGTGTCAATTCTGGGGCTTGGAAGACGCTGGCGGTGGCGACGTGGCACTCCGGCACCAGCACCAGGTACCAGGTCGGCGGCAGGCTGACCGGCTGCAGGCGCTCGCCGACCCCCTCGGCCCAGGCACTCTGCCCGCGCACGAACACCGGCACGTCGGCGCCGAGCTGCAGGCCGAGCGTGGCCAGTGCGTCGCGGTCCAGCCCGGTACCCCAGAGCCGGTTCAGCGCGACCAGCGTGGTCGCCGCGTCGGAGCTGCCGCCGCCGACGCCGCCGCCGAGCGGCAGCCGCTTGTGCAGCTCGATGTCGGCGCCCAGCCGGCAGCCGCTGGCCTGCTGCAGCAGGCGCG
>DATCZX010000309.1:0-4690 GCA_036525695.1 Gammaproteobacteria bacterium
AGGGGCTCGGCGCGCCGCTCGGCGCGGTGCTGGCCGGTAGCGAAGAGTTCATCGCCGGCGCGCGCCGCTACAAGCACGCCTTCGGCGGCGCGCTGCGCCAGGCCGGGATCGTCGCCGCCGGCTGCCTGCACGCGCTCGACCACCACCTCGAGCGGCTGGCCGAGGATCACGCCAACGCCCGGCGGCTGGCCAGCGGCCTCGCCGCCATCGACAGCATCGCCGTGGTCAACCCGGAACCGGAGACCAACATCGTGCTGTTCGACCCCGGCACGCGCCGCCCGGTGGCCGAGTTCCTGGCCAGGCTGCGCGAGCGCGGCGTGTCGATGAGCGCGGTCGGGGCGCGGGTGCGCGCGGTGACCCACCTCGACGTCGACGCGGCTGCCATCGCGCGGGCCGTCGGCGCGGTCGCCGCGCTAACCAAGGAGTAGCGAGCATGGTCTTCGACCTGATCCTGCGCGCGGCGACGCGCGACGACCTGCCGGCGCTGGTACGCATCTACAACGACGCGATCGCGCTGCGCTACGCCACCGGGCACCTGGATCCGTTCAGCGAGGCCGAGCGGGTCGGCTGGTTCGAGGCGCACGCGGCGGACAGCTGCCCGCTCTACGTCGCCTGCAGCGACGGCAAGGTCGCCGGTTATGCCGCGTTCGATCCCTACCGCTCCGGGCGCGGCGCGTTCCGCGCCACCCGCGAGATCAGCTACTACGTCGCCGTCGACTGCCAGCGGCGCGGCGTGGCCAGCGCGCTGCTGGCGCACGCGCTGGCCGACTGCCCGCGGCTCGGCGTGCGCAACCTGGTCAGCTTCCTGATGGCGCACAACGGTCCCAGCCGCGCGCTGCTCGAACGCCACCTGTTCACCCTCTGGGGCACGCTGCCGGGGATCGCCGAGATCGACGGCCACAGCTACGACCACGTGCTCTACGGGCGGCGGCTCGGCTGAGGGCCGCGCCATGGGCATGCACGGGGTGTTCTGGCTGGTACTGGTCGCCGCGCTCGGCGGCGTCGCGGTGGCGCTGCAGGCGCAGCTGATGGGGCAGCTCGACCGCGGCCTGGGCTCGCTCGAGAGCGTGTTCATCACCTACGGCGGCGGCGGGCTGATGATCGGCCTGGTGATGCTCGCCCTGCGCGGCGGCAACCTGGCGGCGTGGGCCGGCAGCGGGCTGCCCTGGTACACGCTGAGCGCCGGCGCGTTCGGCCTGGTCATCGTCGGGGCGATCGGTTACACCGCCCCGCGGCTCGGCCTGGTCGCGGCGCTGACCGTGGTGGTCGCGGCACAGTTCATCGCCGGCATGCTGCTCGAGCACTACGGCCTGCTCGGGGTGGTGCCGCGGCCGTTCGACGGCTGGCGTGCGCTCGGCCTGGTGCTGCTGCTGGCCGGCACCTGGCTGCTGCTGCGCTGAGTGCCGGGCGACCGCGCGCCGGAGCGTGGACGCTGCAGGGCCCGCTTTGCTATGGTCGCAGGCCACGCGCGCGCCACACCGGGGAGGGCAGGTGAACACGACCACGATCCACGGCGGCTGCCACTGCGGTAACCTCCGTTTCGAATTCACCACCATGCGCTCGCCCTCCGCGCTGCTGGTGCGCGCCTGCCGCTGCAGCTTCTGCCACAAGCACAACGCGCGCTACAGCGTCGACCCGCACGGCAGGCTCGAGGTGCGCGTGCGCGATCCCGGGGAGCTGTCGCGCTACCGCTTCGCCGGGGCCACCGCCGACTTCCTGGTCTGCCGGCAGTGCGGGGTGCTCTGCGCGGTCACCTCGGAGATCGACGGCCACCTCTACGGGGCGCTGAACCTGGCCACCGCCGACAACGTCGACGACCGCGTGCTGCCGTTCGAGTACGTCGACCACGACGACGAGAGCGACGCCGAGCAGCTGGCGCAGCGGCAGCGGGTCTGGATCCGCGAGGTCGTGGTCGAGCTCGGCGCCGACTGAGCGCGGCGCGGGCGAGCGGTCGGCCGCGGCGGTATCATCCGACTCCCCGGGAACCGGCCCGGCAGGGAGGCATCCCATGTTCGAACTCGAGACACGTGACGGCATCGCGCTGCTGACCCTGGCCCACGGCAAGGCCAACGCGATGGACATCGCCTTCTGCGACGGCCTCGCCGCGCAGCTGCAGGCGCTGGCGGCAGGGCCGGCGCGGGCGGTGGTGCTCGGCGCCGCCGGGCGCATCTTCTCGGCCGGGGTCGACCTGGCCCAGCTGGTCGCGGGCGGGGCCGACTACGTGCGTGCCTTCCTGCCCGCGCTCGACCGCATGTGCGCGGCGGTCTACGGCCACCCGCAACCGGTGGTCGCGGCGCTCAACGGCCACGCCATCGCCGGCGGCTGCATCCTCGCCTGCTGTGCCGACCAGCGCCTGATGGCGCGCGCCGGCGGTCGCATCGGCGTGCCCGAGCTGCGCGTCGGCGTGCCGTTCCCGCCGCTGCCGCTGGAGATCGTCCGTGCCCGGGTCAAGCCGCAGTGCGCCGAGAGCGTGGTCCTCGGCGGCGCCACCTACGACCCCGAGGGGGCCCTGGCGCACGGCCTGGTCGACGAGCTGGTCGCCGGCGAGGCGCTGGCCGACCGCGCGCTGGCCGTGGCCCGCCACCTCGCCGAGGTGCCGGCGCCGCTGTACGCGCTGACCAAGCGCATGCTGCGCCAGCCGGTGCTGGAGCGGGTCGCCGCGGGGCGCCTCGCCCACGGCGCCGAGATCGAGGCGCGCTGGACCGCGCCGGAGACGCTGGCGGCGATCGCCGACTACGTCGAGAAGACCATCAACAAGCGCTGACCGGTGCCCGACGTCACCAGCCTGCCGCTGTTCGTCGGCGCCTCGCTGCTGCTGATCGTCGCCCCGGGTCCCGACCTCCTCTACCTGGTCAGCCAGGGGGCGGCGCACGGGCCGCGTGCCGGCCTGGCCACGGCGCTCGGCCTCGCCGCGGGCAACCTGGTGCACACCCTGGCCGCCGCCCTCGGCATCTCGGTGCTGCTGCTGGGCTCGGCGCTGGCCTTCGACGCGCTGAAGCTCGCCGGCGTCGCCTACCTGCTCTACCTGGCCTGGACCAGCGTCCGCCCGCGTGCACCCGCCGCACCGGGCGCGCCGGCGGCCCACGCCGCGCCCGGCCCGCTGTTCCGGCGCGGCCTGCTGATGAACGTGCTGAACCCCAAGGTGGCGCTGTTCTTCCTCGCCTTCCTGCCCCAGTTCGCCAGCCCGGCCAGCGGCCCGGTGTGGCTGCAGCTGGTGCTGCTCGGCGTGCTGTTCACCACGCTGGTGGTGCTGGTGTTCGGGGCGCTCGGACTCGCCGCCGGCCGGCTGCGGCCGTGGCTGCAGCGCGCCGCTGGGGGGGCCGTCGGCCGCTACGCCGGCTGGGCGATCGCGCTGCTGTTCATCGGGCTGGCGGTGCGCCTCGGCCTGGCGCAGCGCTGAGGCGGCGGCGCGTGTGCCCGGCCGAGCAGCTGGTGGAACTGCGCCTGCCCGAGCTGCCGGGCTGCTGGGACACCTGCGGTGCCTGCGCCAGCGGCGAGGTGCGCGTCGGCGAGCTGCTGGTCGCGGTCGGCGACCGCGTCGCCCGGGACCAGCCGGTGCTGGTGCTGGAGACCGACAAGACCGTGCTCGACATCCCGGCGGAGCGGGCCGGACGGGTGGTCGAGCTGTGCGTGGACCCGGGCGCGGTGCTGAGCGCCGGCTGCGTGCTGCTGCGCCTCGCTGTCGACGGCTGACGGCCCGGCCAGGGCCTCGGCGCAGACAAAAAAAGAGCCCGGCGGAAGGGGGGAAACCACCGGGCCTAGTCTCACCACCCCCGGTTGGGGAGACCGGGGGAGACACCCGCATCAGGGAGGGAGAGTGCGGGCGAACGCCGTTGCGAGCGTTCGGATGTAGAGACCGGGGGCGACGCGGAAAGTTCCGCGCGCAGGACCCGCCGGGGCGCCGTCAGTGCGCCTCGTCCCAGTTGGCGCCGACCCCGGCATCGACCACCAGCGGCACCTCCAGCGCGGCCGCCCCGGCCATCCGCGCGACGACCCCCGCGCGGACCGCGTCGACCGCGTCGGCGGCGACCTCGAGCACCAGCTCGTCGTGCACCTGCATGATCATCCGTGCCGGGACCCGCTCCTGCTGCAGCCAGCCGTGCACCGCCAGCATCGCGCGCTTGATGATGTCGGCCGCGGTGCCCTGCATCGGCGCGTTGATCGCCGCGCGCTCCGCGGCCTGGCGGCGCTGCCCGTTGCGCGCGTTGATCTCGGGCAGGTGCAGCCGGCGCCCGAACAGCGTCTCGACGTAGCCCTGCGCGCGCGCCTGCTCGCGGGTCCGTTCCATGAACGCCTGCACCGCCGGGTAGCGCTCGAAGTAGCGCTCGATGAAGCCGCGCGCGGTGCCCTGGTCGACGTTCAGCTGGCGCGCCAGGCCGAACGCCGACATGCCGTACATCAGGCCGAAGTTGATCGCCTTGGCCGCGCGCCGCTGCTCGCCGTCGACCCGCTCCAGGCCGACCCCGAAGACCTCGGCGGCGGTCGCCCGGTGGACGTCGGCGCCGGCGGCGAAGGCGGCCTTGAGGCCCGGGTCGCCGGACAGGTGGGCCATGATGCGCAGCTCGATCTGCGAGTAGTCGGCGGCGACGATGCACGCGCCCGGCGGGGCGACGAAGGCACGGCGGATGCGCCGCCCCTCCTCGGTACGCACCGGGATGTTCTGCAGGTTCGGGTCGGTCGACGAGAGCCG
>DATCZX010000310.1:0-2233 GCA_036525695.1 Gammaproteobacteria bacterium
GCCTGCTACCTGCTGCGCCGCTGCTACCGGGTGCAGGCCGGCGACACCATCCTGGTCCACGCCGCCGCCGGCGGGGTCGGCCTGATCGCCTGCCAGTGGGCCAAGGCGCTCGGCGCCACGGTGATCGGCACCGTCGGCAGCCCGGAGAAGGCGGCGCTGGCCAAGGCGCACGGTTGCGACCACCCGATCCTCTACCGCGAGGAGGACTTCGTCGCCCGGGTGCTGGAGCTGACCGGCGGCAAGGGCGTCGCCGCGGTCTACGACTCGGTCGGCAAGGACACCTTCTTGAAGTCGCTCGACTGCACCCGGCGGCACGGCATCGTGGTGATCTTCGGCCAGTCCTCGGGCAACACCGAGCCGCTCGACCTCGGCCTGCTGGCGAAGAAGGGCTCGCTGTTCGTCACCCGGCCGACACTGATGACCTACACCGCGGACCGCGAGGACCTGGTCACCATCGCCGGCGAGCTGTTCGACGTCGTCGCCTCCGGCAAGGTGAAGATCGAGGTCAACCAGACCTACCCGCTGAAGGAGGCCGCGCAGGCCCACCGCGACCTCGAGGCGCGCAAGACCACCGGTTCGACGGTGCTGCTGCCGTAGCCTGGCACCCCCCGCCATCCCGACCCCGGGCCGGGCGAGCACGCCGCTCGCCCGGCCGCGCGGCCAGGCCCGTGTAAGTAGAATGACGTATACGTCTATAGGTTGACGTATACGTAATCCAGCTGCTTCAATCGAGGTATGCCGGACGACAGCCTCTACACGGTCACCGAGCTCGCCGCGGCGCTCGGCATCTCCGCGCGCTCGATCCGCTTCTACGAGACCAAGGGCCTGCTGGAGCCGCGCCGCGTCGGCACCACGCGCGTCTACGACCACCGCGACCGGGCCCGCCTGCAGCTGATCCTGCGCGGCAAGCAGCTCGGCTTCACGCTGGCCGACATCGGCGACTACCTCGCGCTGTACCACGCCGACTCGCGGCACGCGGAGCAGCAGCGCCACCTGCTCGGCAAGGTGCGCGCCCGGATCGGACTGCTGGAGCGGCAGCGCGAGGCGCTGGACCAGTCGCTCGCCGAGTTGCGGCAGATCGAGAGGGAGGCCGTGGCCTACCTCGAGGCGCAGGGGGGCGCGCGTTCCGGCCGCGCCAAGGCAGACAAGGCCGCCAAGCGGCGGCAACGAGGGACCAGGGCATGAAAGAGATCGTCATCGCGGCCTACGCCCGCTCGCCGTTCACCTTCGCCCGCAAGGGGGCGCTGTGCCGGGTGCGTCCCGACGAGCTGGCGGCACAGGTGCTGCACGGCCTGCTCGAGCGCAGCGGCGCCGACCCGGCCGACCTCGAGGACCTGCTGCTCGGCTGCGCGTTTCCCGAGGGCGAGCAGGGGCTGAACCTGGCGCGCCTGGTCGGGTTCCTCGCCGAGCTGCCGCTGACGGTCGCCGGGGCGACGATCAACCGCTTCTGCGGCTCGTCGATGCAGGCGCTCCACTCGGCCGCCGGGGCGATCGCGCTCGGCGCCGGGCGCGCCTACCTGTGCGCCGGGGTGGAGTCGATGACGCGGGTGCCGATGACCGGCTTCAACCCGCTGCCGCACCCCGGGCTCTACGCGCGCTACCCGCAGGCGTACATGGCGATGGGCGAGACCGCGGAGCGCGTCGCCGACAAGTACGCGGTCAGCCGCGAGGCGCAGGAGGCGTTCGCCGTGACCAGCCACGCGCGCGCCGCCGCGGCCCGGTCCGCGGGCCGTTTCGTCGACGAGATCGTGCCGATCGGCGCCGGCGAGCTGCAGGTCGAGGAGGACGGCTGCATCCGCCCCGAGACCAGCGCGGCCGCGCTGGCGGAGCTGGCGCCGGCGTTCCGCGCCGACGGCAGCGTCACCGCCGGCACCGCGTCGCCGCTGACCGACGGTGCCAGCGCGACGCTGGTGTGCAGCGCCGACTACGCGCGCGAGCGCGGCCTGCGGCCGCTGGCGAAGATCCGCAGCTTCGCGGTGGCCGGCTGCGCGCCGGAACTGATGGGCATCGGCCCGGTGCTGGCCACGCGCAAGGCGCTCGAGCGCGCCGGCATCGGCGTCGCCGATCTCGGCGCGGTCGAACTGAACGAGGCCTTCGCGGCCCAGGCGCTGGCCTGCATCGACCAGCTCGAACTGGACCCGGCGACGGTCAACCTCGACGGCGGCGCGATCGCCCTCGGCCACCCGCTCGGGGCGACCGGGGCGCGCATCACCGGCAAGGCGGCGGCGCTGCT
>DATCZX010000311.1:0-4765 GCA_036525695.1 Gammaproteobacteria bacterium
CCCCCGCGCCTCCCCTCGGCAGCGCGTTGCAAAGCGCTATCCTCTTCTGTAGCATCGCCTTTTCCTGTAATGGCGGCTCGGCCAGAGCTGCCTTTTTTGTTTCGGAGACGGGACCATGGGTGACCCGCTGATGCACACCTACAAGCGCCTGCCGGTCGCGTTCGAGCGCGGCGAGGGCGCCTGGCTGATCGACACGCAGGGGGAGCGCTACCTCGACGCCCTCGGCGGCATCGCGGTCACCGGCCTCGGCCACGCCCACCCGCAGCTGACCGCGGCGCTGGCCGAACAGGCCGCGAGGCTGCTGCACACCTCGAACATCTACGAGATCCCGTTGCAGCGGCAGCTGGCCGCGGAGCTGGTGCGGCTGTCCGGGATGGACGACGCCTTCTTCTGCAACTCCGGCGCCGAGGCGAACGAGGCGGCGCTGAAACTGGCGCGACTGCACGGCCACGCGCGCGGCCACGACGTCCCCGGCGTCGTGGTGATGGAGCAGAGTTTCCACGGGCGCACGCTGGCGACCCTGAGCGCCTCCGGCAGCCGCAAGGTGCAGGCCGGCTTCGAGCCGCTGGTGCAGGGTTTCATCCGCGTCCCCTACGACGACCTCGAGGCGGTGCGCACGGTCGGGCGCAACTCGCCGCACGTCGCCGCGCTGCTGGTCGAGCCGGTGCAGGGCGAGGGCGGCATCCGCGTGCCGTCGGCGGGTTACCTCGCCGGCCTGCGCCAGATCTGCGACGAGCACGGCTGGCTGCTGATGCTCGACGAGATCCAGTGCGGCATCGGCCGCACCGGCACGCTGTTCGCCTACCAGCACACGCCCGGGCTGCTGCCCGACGTGATGACGCTGGCCAAGGGGCTCGGCAACGGCATCCCGATCGGTGTCTGCCTGGCCCACGGCGCGGCCGCGACGCTGTTCCAGCCCGGCAACCACGGCTCGACCTTCGGCGGCAACCCGTTCGCCTGCCGTGCCGGCCTGGAGGTGCTCGGGGTGCTGCAGCGCGACGCGCTGCCCGGGCGCGCCGCCGCGCTCGGCAAGCGCCTGGTCGAGGCCCTGCGCAGCGCGGCACTGCCCGGCGTGCGCGAGGTGCGCGGGCACGGGCTGATGATCGGCGTCGAGCTGGAACAGCCGGCCCCGGACCTGCCGCGGCTGGCGCTCGAGCACCGGCTGCTGTTGAACGTCACCGCCGACCGGGTGATCCGGCTGCTGCCGCCGCTGATCCTCAGCGACGCCGACGCGGACGAGCTGGTCGCGCGGCTGCAGCGGCTGCTGACCGCCCACGCGGCCGGCTGAGCGGAGGCCCCCCCACGATGCCACCCCGTCATTTCCTCAGCCTGCTCGACCTGACCCCGGATGAGCTGCGCGCGCTGCTGGCGCGGGCCAGCGAGCTGAAGCAGATGCGCCGGCGCGGCGAACAGCCGAAGCCGCTGCAGGACCGCATCCTCGGCATGGTGTTCGAGAAGTCGTCGACCCGCACCCGGGTCTCGTTCGAGGCGGCGATGATCCAGTTCGGCGGCCACGCGATCTTCCTGTCGCCGCGCGACACCCAGCTCGGCCGCGGCGAGCCGGTCGAGGACACCGCCCGCGTGCTGTCGCGGATGGTCGACGCGATCATGGTGCGCACCTTCGAGCACGAGAAGCTGGAGCGCTTCGCGGCCCACTCCAGCGTGCCGGTGATCAACGGCCTGACCGACCTGGTCCACCCGTGCCAGCTGCTCGCCGACCTGCAGACCTACCTCGAGCACCGCGACGAGATCCGCGGGCGCACGGTGGCCTGGATCGGCGACGGCAACAACATGTGCAACTCGTACATCAACGCCGCGCGCCAGCTCGGCTTCCGCCTGCGCATCGCCGCCCCGCCCGGCTACGACCCCGACCCCGGCCTGCTGGCCGCCGCCGGCAGCGCCGCCGAGCTGCTGCGCGACCCGCTCGCCGCAGTCAGCGGGGCCGACCTGGTGGTCACCGACGTCTGGGCCAGCATGGGCCAGGAGGACGAGCAGCTGCGGCGCCGGCGCGACTTCGCCGCTTACGGGGTCACCCGCGCGCTGATGGCGCACGCCGCCGCGGACGCGCTGTTCATGCACTGCCTGCCGGCGCACCGCGGCGAGGAGGTCGACGCGGAGGTGATCGACGGGCCGCAGAGCGTGGTCTGGGACGAGGCCGAGAACCGCCTGCACGCGCAGAAGGCGCTGCTCGAGTTCCTGCTCGCGCGCTAGCGCGGCCGCCAGCCGGGCCACGCAGACCGGACGCCAGCCGCGATGCCGCTACTCCAGGTCAGCCAGATCGACTGCCAGTACCGCGACCAGGCGGTGGTGCACGGCCTGTCGCTGACCGTCAGCCAGGGTTCGATCGTCAGCCTGCTCGGCCCCAGCGGCTGCGGCAAGACCACCGTGCTGCGCGCCATCGCCGGTTTCGAGCCGGTGCGGCAGGGGGAGATTCGCCTGCACGGTGAGCTGCTCTCCGCGCCCGGCCACACGCTGCCGCCGGAGCGGCGCCGGATCGGCATGGTGTTCCAGGACTACACCCTGTTCCCGCACCTGACGGTGGCCGAGAACATCGGCTTCGGCCTGCGCCGGCACAAGCCGGCGGCGCGTGCCGGGGCCGCCCGGGCGCTGCTCGAGATGGTCGGGCTCCCGGGCTACGGCGGGCGCTACCCGCACGAACTCTCCGGCGGCCAGCAGCAGCGCGTCGCGCTGGCCCGGGCGATCGCGCCGGACCCCGAGCTGCTGCTGATGGACGAGCCGTTCTCCAGCCTCGACACCGACCTGCGCGAGCGGCTGAGCATCGAGGTGCGGCAGATCCTCAAGCAGCGCGGGATCACCGGCATCCTGGTCACCCACGACCAGTCGGAGGCGTTCGCCGGCAGCGAGTTCGTCGGCGTGATGGCCGAGGGCCGGCTGCTGCAGTGGGACACCCCGTACAACCTCTACCACGAACCGGCCAACCGCTTCGTCGCCGACTTCATCGGCCAGGGGCGTTTCATGCCCGGCACGCTGCTGACCCCGGACACCCTGCAGACCGAGGTCGGCGTGCTGCGCGGCAACCGCGCCTACGGTTGGCCGCAGGGCACCGCGGTCGACGTGCTGGTGCGGCCCGACGACGTGGTCCCCGACGCCGGCAGCCCGCTGCGCTGCGAGGTGACGCAGAAGGCGTTCAAGGGGGCGGAGATCCTCTACACGCTGCGGCTGCCGACCGGCACCACGCTGCTGTCGCTGTTCCCCAGCCACCAGGACCACCGGATCGGCGAGCAGGTCGGCGTGCGCCTGGTGGCCGACCACCTGGTGCTGTTCCGCGCCCACGGCCGCGAGTAGCTGCCCGCCCTACCCCGGCGGGCGCTGGGCGACCAGCTGGGCCTCGTCGCGGAAGCCCCGGGTGACGTCGCCCAGCGAGCCCTCGTCGCGGTACAGCCGCAGTTGCAGCCCCGGGAACAGTGCCAGCAGCTCGTTGGCGCCGAGGCGGAAGGCGTGGTCGTCGGGACCGTGCTCGGTGACCCGGTCGCGGACGAAGCTCTGGTAGTAGAGCAGCCCGCCCGGGCGCAGCGCCGCGGCGATCGCCGGGCACAGCCCGCGCTCGAGGAAGCGGCTGACCACGATGACATCGAAGCCGGCGGGCGCGGGTGGCGCCGCCAGCAGGTCGCGCACCTCGGCCTGCAGCTGCAGGCCACGCGCCGCCGCCTCCGCGCGCAACCGCGCGATCGCCGTCTCGGAGTAGTCCCAGGCGTGGCTCTCGAGCCCGCGCGCGGCGAGGAACAGCGCGTTCAGGCCGAGCCCGCAGGCGAGGTCGAGGGCACGGCCGCGGGCCGGCAGCAGGTGGGCGTAGTCGGCGAGCACCGCGATCGGGCCCTGGCCGGCGTAGTCGCGGCGCGCCCAGCGTGCGTTCCAGCGCGCGCGGCGCGACCCTGCGTGCTGCTCGTCGTGCATGCGCCCAGCTTGGCAAACCGGCGCGCCGGGGGCAACGCGCGATTGGCTACACTGCGGCGCATGCGCGCCTCCGAGCCCCACCGATGAACCCGCCGCGCGCCCTGCCGGCCCGCCGTCGCCTGCCGTTCTGGCGGGCGCTGCGGATCACGCTGCTGCTCGGCCTGCTGCTGGCGCTGCTGCTCGGCGGCTGGCAGCAGCGGCAGCTCGTGACCGCCTGGGAGACCCCGCTGTGGGTGGCGCTGCACCCGGCCGCCGGCGACGCCGCGGCCGCCAGCGCGGCGCACGTCGCCGCGCTCACGCGCCAGGACTTCGCCGCGATCGAACTGTTCCTGGCCCGCGAGGCGGCCCGCCACGGGGTCTCGCTGGCGCAGCCGGTGACGCTGAAGCTGGCCCCGCCGCTGGCCGACCTGCCGCCGCTGCCGCCGCTGGACGGCCACCCGCTGGCGATCGCCGCGTGGAGCCTGCGGCTGCGCTGGTGGGCCTGGCAGCTCGGACGGCGCGACGGCAGCCCGCCGGCCGACGTGCGGCTGGTGCTGCTCTACCACGATCCCGAGCAGCAGCCGCGCCTGCCGCACTCGCTCGGCCTCGAGCGTGGGCGCATCGGCATCGTCAACCTGTTCGCCGCCGCGCGCGACGCGCCGCGCAACCAGTTCGTGGTCGCGCACGAGCTGCTGCATACCCTCGGCGCCAGCGACAAGTACGACCCGGCCAGCAACCAGCCGCGCCACCCCGACGGCTACGCCGAGCCGGAACGCGAGCCGCTGTACCCGCAGCCGCGGGCCGAGGTGATGGGCGGGCGGATCCCGCTCGGCCCGGCCACGGCGGTGATGCCGGACGACCTCGGCCAGGT
>DATCZX010000312.1:0-4841 GCA_036525695.1 Gammaproteobacteria bacterium
CGGCAGCGCGGGCAGCTCGAGCGGGCGCGAGAAGTCGGCGCACACCGCGTGCACCGCCACGCCCGGGTAGTCGGCGGCCAGCTGGGTGGCGGCCTCGAACAGGTGCTGGCGCGCGATGTCGATCGGCACGTAGGCCAGCGCGTCGAGGGTGTCGAGCAGCAGCCGCGCCTTGACCCCGTTGCCGCCGCCGGGCTCGACCAGCACCGCGCCGGCGCCCAGCAGCTCGGCCAGCTCGCCGCGGCAGTCGCGCAGGATGCCGATCTCGGTGCGCGTCGGGTAGTACTCGGGAAGCGCGGTGATGGCGTCGAACAGCTGGCTGCCGTGGGCGTCGTAGAACAGCTTCGGCGTCAGCCACTTGGGCTTGCCCTGGAGTCCGGCCAGCACCTCGCGGCGCAGGTCGGCGGCGGGCGGGTGCAGGTCGACCAGGAGCGGGCTCATGCGTCGCGCGCCAGGCGGATGCCGGTGAACTGCCAGCGTTCGTGCGGGTAGAAGAAGTTGCGGTAGGTCGCGCGCAGGTGCCCGCCGGGTGTCGCGCAGGAGCCGCCGCGCAGCACCTGCTGGTTGCACATGAACTTGCCGTTGTACTCGCCGATCGCCCCCTCCGGCAGCAGGTAGCCCGGGTACGGGGCGTAGGCGCTGGCGGTCCACTCCCAGACGTCGCCGGCGAGCTTGACCAGCTCGCCGCCGGCGTCGCCGGCGACCGGCTGCAGCTGGCCGCTGTCGACGAAGTTGCCGTCGAGCGCCCGGGCGGCCGCGGCCAGTTCCCACTCGGCCTCGGTCGGCAGGCGCGCACCGGCCCAGCGCGCGAAGGCGTCGGCCTCGTAGTAGCTGACGTGGGTCACCGGGGCGTGCTGGTCGAGCGGCTGCACGCCGCCGAGGGTGAACTCGGCCCAGCCGGCGCCGTCGTGACGCCAGTGCAGCGGGGCCTCCCAGCCCTCGTTGTTGACCGTGTGCCAGCCGTCGGCGAGCCACAGCTCCGGCCGGCGGTAGCCTCGGTCGGCGATGAACTCGCGAAACTGGCCGTTGGTGACCGGGTGGCGCGCCAGCCGGTAGCCCCCGACCCAGAGCCGGTGGCGCGGGCGCTCGTTGTCGAAGGCGAAGCCGGCGCCGGCGTGGCCGATCTCGCCCAGCCCGGCGTCGCGCGCCCACCAGCCGGGCGCCGGCGCCGTCCCCGCCGGGCGCGGCGGTGGCTCGGTGTAGACCGGGTCGAGCGGGTTGATGCTGAAGTTCAGCTTGATGTCGGTCAGCAGCAGCTCCTGGTGCTGCTGCTCGTGGTGGCAGCCGAGCACGCTGCGCGCGGCGACTTCCGGCCAGCACGCGGCGCCGGCGCGTTCGATCAGGGTCGCCATCGCCGCGTCGACGTGGGCGCGGTAGGCGTGCACCTCGGCCACCGTCGGCCGTGCCAGCAGGCCGCGCTGCGCACGCGGCCAGACGGTGCCGACCTGCTGGTAGTACGAGTTGAACAGCACCTCGTAGCCGTCCCTGAAGGCCGTGTAGCCGGGCAGGAACGGTTGCAGCAGGAAGGTCTCGAAGAACCAGCTGACGTGGGCCAGGTGCCACTTGGGCGGGCTGGCGACCAGCGCCGACTGGATCACGTGGTCCTCGATCTCGAGCGGCGCGCAGAGCGCCTCGCTCTGCGCGCGGACCGCGCGGTAGCGCTCGAACAGCCCGTCGCGTTCGTGCTCGACGGCCGTGCGGCCGTCCGGGGTGGCGTGCATGCTCCCTCCGTGCATTTCGCTTCCCTGCGCCGCCCCGTCTCAGCCCGGCGTCACGGGGCTCCCGCTCGCCTCGGTGGGCGCCTCGCCGCGGCGGCGACGATGGAAGCGCTCCACCCAGCGTAGCAAGGTCTCCGGCTGGTGCGCCCGGCGCCACTGGCCGGCGGCGTACTTGTTGGCCTCGGCCAGGGTCGGGTAGATGTGGATGGTGCCGAGCAGCTTGTTCAGCCCGAGGCCGTGCTTCATCGCCAGCACGAACTCGGCGATCAGGTCGCCGGCGTGGGCGCCGACCACGGTGACGCCGAGGATGCGGTCCTTGCCCGGCGGGGTGAGGACCTTGACGAAGCCGTGGTCCTCGTCGTCGGCGATCGCGCGGTCGAGGTCGTCGAGGCCGTAGCGCGTGACCTCGTGCGGGATGCCCTGCTCGCGCGCCTCCGCCTCGCTGAGCCCGACCCGCGCCACCTCGGGGTCGGTGAAGGTCGCCCACGGGATCACCGAGTAGTCGACACGGAAGGTCTTGAACGGTCCGAACAGCGCGTTGACCGCGGCGTACCACGCCTGGTGGCTGGCGGTATGGGTGAACTGGTACGGGCCGGTGACGTCGCCGACCACGTAGAGGTTGGGGATGTTGGTGCGCAGGAACGGGTCGGCGGCGACGGTGCCACGCGGGGTCAGCGCGACGCCGAGTTCCTCGAGGCCGAAACCGGTCACGTTGGCCTGCCGCCCGAGGGCCAGCAGCAGGGTGTCGAACGCGACCCGCACCTCCTCGCCGTCGCGCTCGCAGACCAGCACCTGCTCGCCGTCGCTGACCTCGATGCGCCGCGTGTGGTGGCCGCTCAGCACGGCGATGCCCTCGGCGCGGAAACGCGCCTCGATCAGCGCGGCGACGTCGTCGTCCTCGCGCGGCAGCAACCTCCGCCGCTGCACCACGGTGACCTCGGCGCCGAGGCGCTGGAACGCCTGGGCCAGCTCGCAGCCGATCGGCCCGCCGCCGAGCACCAGCAGCCGCCCCGGGTTCTCGCGCAGGTTCCACACCGTGTCCGAGGTCAGGTAGTCGACCCGGTCGAGCCCGGGCAGGTCGGGGACCAGCGGCCGTGCGCCGGTGGCGACGACGATGTTGCGCGTGGTCAGCACGCGGCCGTCGACCTCGACCTCCCACGGCGAGCGGATCGTCGCCTCGCCCTGGATCACCTCGACGCCGAGACCGCTGTAGCGCTCGACCGAGTCGTGCGGCTCGACCTTGGAGATGACCCGCTGCACCCGCGCCATCACCGCGGCGAAATCGGCCTCGACCGCCTGCGGCCTGAGCCCGTACTGCTCCGCGCGCCGGCCGTAGGCGGCCATCTTCGCCGAGCGGATCAGCGCCTTGCTCGGCACGCAGCCGGTGTTCAGGCAGTCGCCGCCCATGCGGTGCTTCTCGACCAGCGCGACCTTCGCCTTGACCGCGGCGGCGATGTAGGCCGAGACCAGCCCGCCCGAGCCGGCGCCGATCACCACCAGGTTGTAATCGGTGCGCGGTGGCGGCGGGAAGCGCTTGAGGACCGCGCGGCGCTTGTGCCAGTCGAGCCCCTTGCGCGCCAGCAGCGGGAACAGCCCGAGCAGCACGAACGAGAAGATCAGCCCGGGCGACAGGATGCCCGACAGCGAGTCGAGCTGGCCGAGCTGGCTGCCCGCGTTGACGTAGACCAGGGTGCCCGGAAGCATGCCGACCTGGCTGACCAGGAAGAACTGCAGCGTGCGGATCGGCGTCAGCCCCATCACCAGGTTGATGACGAAGAACGGGAAGGCCGGGATCAGGCGCAGCGTGAACAGGTAGAAGGGCCCGTCCTTCTCGACCCCCGCGTTGATCGCCCGTAGCTTGTCGCCGAAGCGCTGCTGGACGCTGTCGCGCAGCAGGAAGCGCGCGACCAGGAAGGCCAGCGTCGCGCCGATCGTGCTGGCGAACGAGACCGCGACGGTGCCGACCGCGAGGCCGAACACCGCGCCGCCGACCAGCGTCATGATCGCCGCCCCGGGCAGCGACAGCGCGGTCACGGCGACGTAGACCGCCATGTAGAGCGCGACGGTCATGCCGCGGTTGGCCGCGTAGGCGTCGAGCAGCGCCTCGCGCTGCGCCTTGGCGTACTCGAGGGTCAGGAAGCGGTCCAGGTCGAACAGGAAGAACAGCCCGACCAGCAGCGCGACGAGCGCCAGCAGGGCCAGGCGGGAGCGTAGGATCTGGTGCACGGTCCGGGTCTCCGTCCGCGGCCCGCATGCGGGCCGCTCGCTTGGCACCCCGCCGCGGCGCCCGTCGCCGGGGGACGCGGCGGAGTGGTGGGATCAGTTACCGACGACGGCGCTGCGGCCCGGGTTCAGAGCCATTGCACCGCGCTGCGGAAACGCTGCTCGACCGGGCCCAGGGCGCCGCCGCCGTCGCCGATGACCGCGAGGCTGCCCCTGCCGTAGGGCACGATGCGCCCCTCGTGACCGGCGAAGCGCAGCGTCCTCGCGCCATCGACCGGGCGATGCGGGATGACCAGCACGGTGACCTTGCCCTGCGGCGTGTCGAGGACCAGGTGCGCACCCTTGATGCCGTTCTCCATCACGCAGCCGTTGGCGAAGGTGACGCCGCCGAGGTCGGCGACCAGGCGCGCGCCGAACTGGGCGAACAGGCTCTCGATCTCGCCGCGCGGCACCGGCATGCTGACCCTGGTCGCGAAGGACTCCTCGAGCGTGTGCTCGGCGACGAGCTGCTCGAGCGGCAGCAGCTGCGGCGCGCCGTCCTGCAGGCCGCCGCGGAGCACGCCGACCACCAGCAGCACGGTCGCGAACGCGGCGTAGGCGCCGACCCAGGCCGGCCTGTCGAAGAGCAGCTCGCGCAACCGCGCGAACGGGCCGGCGGCGGGTGCGTCGGCGCTGAGAATCGCGTGGCGCGCGCGGATCCGCTCGACCAGCCCTTCCGGGCAGTCGACGCGCAGGCTGGCGCCGATCTGCCAGTCGAAGGCGCGCAGCTCGGCCGCGGCCGGGCCGCAGTCGGTGCACTGCTGCATGTGCCTGACGAACTCGGGCTCGTCGCAGTTCGGCTCGGCCCAGGCCCGCTGTTCGAATTCCTCGCAGTTCATCGTTCCACCCTCGCTAGTCGTCGCG
>DATCZX010000313.1:0-2091 GCA_036525695.1 Gammaproteobacteria bacterium
TCGGCGACATCGTCGGCTACCTGAAGTGGGACCCGTCGGCCGACCACGGGCTGATGCTCGCCGCGTCGGGCTCGGACAGCGAGCTCGGCGACCGGCTGCTGCCGCGCTACGAGCACTCGGCGCCGAGCGAGCCGCGCGACCGCACCGACGGCCGCACCCGGCGCCTCGAGGTCGGCTACCACCGCCGCTTCGGCCCCGGCAACGACCTGCTAATGCACGCCAGCCGGCTCGACCTCGAGCTCGACCAGCGCAGCGTGCTCGAGCTGTGCACGCCGGGCGTCACCGCGGTATGTGACCAGTTCAACCCGCCGCCGCAGGACTGGGAGCAGTGGGCCGACCTGGCGCTGGAGCAGCCCTACACGCCGCTGCAGGGCGCGTGGCTGCGACGCCACGATGCGCACGGCCTGGTGCTCGGTGCGGCCTGGTACGACGGTGAGCAGGAACTGCTCGCGGCCTTCGACAACCTCGTCGGCCCGCCGTACAACCAGGTGCTTCCGGTGGTGGTGACCCCGCCCGGGCGCGAGCGCGACCGCCGCTCGCTGAGCCTCTGGCTGCACGACCTGTGGCGGCCGCGCCCTGGCTTGCTGGTGCACGCCGGGCTGCACTACGAGTCGATGGACAACCGCGATGTCGACCTGCAGCGCGGCCTGGCCGCGACCCAGCTGCGCGACGCCGAGGTCGACGTCGACGCGCTGGCGCCGCGCCTGGGCCTCGCCTGGCAGGTGACGGCGCAGGACACGCTGCGCGTCGCCGCGTTCCGCGCGCTGCTGCCGTACCTCTCCGACCGCCTCGACCCGGCCGACGTCGCCGGCATCCCGGTGCACCGCAACGGCTCGGCTGGCGCGCTGACCGACGAGCTGCAGCTGGCCTGGGAGCGCAGCTGGTCACGCGGCTTCGCGGCCGTCGTGGCCTGGGCCTTCGAGCGCGAGCGTGAAAAGGAGATCGAGGGTGTCGGCACCGAGAAGGACGAGATCGACGGCCACGGGGCGCAGCTGACCGGCGAGCTGCTGCTCGGCCACGGCGTCGGCCTCGCGCTGCACTACGCCTACCGCGACTACAACGACGACCCCGAGAGCGACCTCAGCCGCGCCGACCAGCTGGCCACCGCGCGCCTGACCTGGGTCGACCCGCGCGGCTTCGGCGCCCGGCTCGAGCAGGTCTGGCGGCACATCGACTTCGACACCGCGCGTGCCACCGAGGAGCTGTGGAGCACCGACGTCGAGCTGAGCTACGAGTTCCCGGGCAAGCGCGGTCGCGTCGCGCTGGAGGTCGAGAACCTGTTCGACGAGCAGTTCGACTGGTTCACCGACCCGTTCGACACCGACGGGCGGATCCCCGCGCGGCAGGCGCGGCTGGTGCTGACGCTGAACCTGTAGCGAGCGGCCTGGCCGGGTCGAGAAACTGGTGGCCGAATGCCTCCAGGTGGTAGATTTTCCGCACGCTGAATGCCACTCCCTGACCGATGGGGAACAGCATGAAACGACACGCTCACCTTGCCCTGGCGGTCGCGTTGATCGGCCTGCTGCTGTCGGTCCAGGTCCAGGCGCTCACCCTCGAGGGCTTCGAGCCGGGAGCCGCCGCCCCGGGCGAGCAGGTCGCGCTGCTGGCCAGCGATCTCGGGGAGGGCGGTTACTCGGTCAGTCTCGGTGGGCTCGCGGCGACCGGGGTGGTCGTGGGCGCCGACCGGGTCACCTTCACGGTGCCGGACGGCGCGCTGTCGGGCCCGGTCACGCTGACCGCCGGCGAGCAGGCCTGGACCAGCCGTGCGGAGCTGCTGGTGCTCGGCTCGGTCAGCGTCAGCGGTCCGGGCATCGCCGACTGGTCCCGCTACACGGTGGCCACGCTGCACGGCGAGGATGCCGGCGGTGCGGCGACCCGGGTGCTGCGGCGGCCGGTCGACCACGTGACCCTGGTCGCCGCGACCACCGACAGCTCCGACCCGGTGCTCTACGCGGCGCTGCGCCCGAGCGAGCAGGCGGTCGAGCTGACCGCCGAGAGCACGGCCCTCGGCATCCTGTTCCAGGTCCCCGGCATCTACGCGCCCTACGAGGCGGCGTGGGACGCACGGGTCGAGGCGCTCCGCGCGCTCTC
>DATCZX010000314.1:0-2403 GCA_036525695.1 Gammaproteobacteria bacterium
AAGCCGATTTCGTCGTGCGACGAACGGGTCACCCGGGTGTCGAAGTCGCCCTTGGCCACGGCGCGTGTCGCGCCGATCAGGTCCTGCACAGGCTGGATGAGCCGATCGGAAAAGAAGAAGGCGCCATACACGGCCGCCAGCAGCGCCACCAGCAGCACCAGCGACAGGGCCAGCACGAAGCTGGTCTTGAGCGGCTCCCGCAGGTAGGCCAGCCGGCCATACTGCTGGTAGGCGCTCTGCACGGTCTCCGCCAGGTCCGCGAGCCGCTGCGGCACCGCATACACCGCCACCAGCACGCGCGGCGCCTGCAACTCGGAAACCGGGCCCATGCGCACCGCGACGCGGATCACGTAGCCGCCGCTGGGCCACGGGTCGAGGCTGACGTGGCGCTCGCCGCGCCGCACGCGCATCAGCACGTCGTCGTCCGGCGCCGGCGGCAGCGGGTTGATCAGACTGGTCGCACTGTAGGCCTCCAGCTGCCCGCCCGGTGCCACGACCCCCAGTTCCTCGGCATCCACCAACCGGCGGTGGCTGTCGAGCGCTCCGAACAGGCTGAACCGGCGCCCGTCGTCGAGCTCGGCGGCGACCCGCTCGGTGCGCTCCAGGCACTCCCGCATCCGCAGGTCAAGTGCGGCGCGCGACAGGCCGAGCGCGTCGCTCAGTCCCTGGCGCACCTCGACGTGGAACCAGCTGTCGATGCCGCGCGTCAGGAACAGCACGGAGAACGTGAACACGAGCAGCAGCGGCACCAGCGCCAGGGCGCTGAGGATGGCCACCGACTGGGAACGCAACCGCGACCCGGGCACCTGGGCGCGGCGGTCCCGCAGCAGGTCGATGAGGCGGCCGATGAGCAACGCCAGCAGTACCAGCACGCCAACCGCATTGACCATCAGGATCCACGGCTGCAGCCGGCCGAATTCCTGCGAGTCACGGGTGGTCACCGCGAGCAGCGCCAGCGCCACGACCCACAGCACGACGCCGCTGCCGATCGCCACTGGCACCCAGCGGCGGTTCACGGCCGGATGCTCCAGGTATACCAGTCGGTGGCCACCGACCAGTCGCGCCAGAAGATCAGCACCTTGACCGCGTCCGGCAGCCCACCGATCTCGATGGAGGCGCGCAGGCTGATCTCGTGGCGCCGCCCCACCCGCAGCAGCGCCGCATCCACCAGCGGCAGGCCGCGCACGCGTGACAGGTCTTCGAGCGCCTCCTCGAGCGTCGCCTGCGTGGATTGCGCGCGGCTGTTCAGGTTGGTCGTGACGTAGCGCTGCGACAGCGCGTCGTAGGCCAGGCTCCAGCGCTGCGCCAGCTCGGCGACGCCCTTGTCAGGCATGAAGCCGCGCTCGGCCGTGATTTCCACGTCCAGCAGCACGGTCAGCGAGATGCCTTCGTGCAGCGCCTCGCGAGCCGCTTCGCTCAGACTCAGGTCCATGTTGGCGTTGAGCTGCCAGACGCCGTCGACCGGCTCGGCGAAGGCGTTGCGGATCTCGAATCGCTCGGCCGCGGCGACGGGCAGGGAAACGAGCAGCAGCCCGGCCAGCGCCGCCGCCCACCCGAATCCCGCCTGAAGTCGTTGCCTGACGCTCACTCGTCCCACTCTCAGGCCCGCCGTTCCAGGCAGGCGTAATAGAAGCCGTCCCCACCCGCCGCCCCCGTGGGCAAGGCCAGGCCCGGCCCGGTCCCCGGCGCCACCGCCCGGCGGAAATCAAAAAGCCTAGCAGATCCCGTCACGTCCGCCGCTTCCGTATGCGCCGCGAGGAAACCGGCGACGACCGCGGCATTCTCCACGCGCAGCACCGAGCAGGTCGCGTACAGCAATCGCCCCCCTGGCGACAGCAACGACCAGGTCGAATCCAACAGCAACCGCTGCCGCGCCGCAAAGGCCCCGATGTCCTCGCGCCGGCGCAGCAATTTGATGTCCGGATGCCTCCGGATCACGCCCGTGCCGGAACATGGCACGTCGAGCAGGATGCGCTCGAACGGCCGCCCGTCCCACCAGGCGGCAGGTTCGGTCGCGTCCCCGGTCAGCACGGACGCCGTGAGGCCCAAGCGGCCGAGATTGTCGCGCATTCGCGCCGCGCGATCCGCGTCGAGATCAAGGGCGACCAGCTCCGCCAGTCCCGGCTGCAGTTCCAGCAGGTGGCAGGCCTTGCCACCCGGCGCAGCGCAGGCATCGAGTACCCGCATTCCGGGTCCGGCGTCGAGCAGGCGTGCGGCAAGTTGGGCCGCGACGTCCTGCACCGACACAGCACCCTCTGCGAAGCCCGGAAGTCTCGCCACGGGCACCGGCACCTCGAGCCGCAGCGCTTCCGGCGCCAGCTCGCTGACGCTGGCAGCCATCTCCTCGGCCTCCAGGCGGGCCCGGTAGGCCTCGGTCGTGCCATGGCGAACGTTGACCCGCAG
>DATCZX010000315.1:0-5151 GCA_036525695.1 Gammaproteobacteria bacterium
CCGCGGTGCGCGGTCGGTAATGGATGAACTTCGAGCGCTTGTCGAAGAAGGCGGTGTCGTACTCGTCCGCCTCGACGACGAAGAACGGCGCGCTGCCGAGACGCGCCGAGCAGCCGAAATCGAGCGGCACGCCGCCGACCAGGAAGCCCGGCTCGAGACCGGCATGCTCGAGGATCCACGCCAGCATCGCCGAGGTGGTGGTCTTGCCGTGGGTGCCGGCGACGGCCAGCACCCAGCGCTGCCGCAGCACGTGCTCGGCCAGCCACTGCGGCCCCGAGGTGTAGGGCAGGCCGCGCTCGAGCACGTACTCGACCGCCGGGTTGCCGCGGCCGAGGGCGTTGCCGATCACCACGCAGTCCGGGGCCGGGTCGAGGTGCGCCGGGTCGTAGCCCTCGTCGAGCGCGATGCCGGCGTCGCGCAGCTGGTCGCTCATCGGCGGGTAGACGTTGGCGTCCGAGCCGCTGACGCTGTGCCCGGCGGCCCGGGCGAGCAGCGCCAGCCCGCCCATGAAGGTGCCGCAGATGCCGAGGACGTGCAGGTGCATCAGGTGGGTGCGCGCGGGAACACGGCCTGCACCGCGGCCAGCGAGACGGCGAAGTAGAGCACCGCGCAGAGCACGCCGCCGGCCAGCGGCAGCTCCAGCGCGTGGCGCAGGATGTGGCCGGTGACGGTCAGGCTCCAGGCGAACAGCGCGGTCCAGAGCAGGAACGCCAGCACCGCCGCCTGCTGGCCGGCCTCCTCGCCGCCACCGCCGAGGGCGAGCACCGGCAGCAGCAGCAGGCCGAGCAGCGCGCCGGTCCCGGTCAGCGCGGTCGCCGCCTGCTGGAAGCGGGCCGGGTGACGGCGCCACTGCAGCGCCAGCCGCAGCAGCGCGAGCAGCAGCGCGGTGTCGAGCAGCGCCTGCCCGAGCGCGCGCGGCAGCCCCTCGCCGGGGGCCAGCACCAGCACCCCGACGCCGAGGTAGGCGAGCAGCGCGAGGGCGAACACGACCTCGCTGGCCGGCACCTGCTGCGGCTTGGCGCGCAGCAGGCAGAGGTCGAAGAAGAGTCTGATCAGGGGCATGCGGGGCAAGCTGGGGGTGGGCGCGCCTATAATACCCGACCCACCGCGCTGTACAGCCGGAAGCGACAGGAAGTCCGCATGGCCTACGAGTTCATCGACACCCCCGCAGCGCTGCAGCGGCTGTGCGCGCAGCTGCGCGGCAGCCCGTGGCTGGCCCTCGACACCGAGTTCCTGCGCGAGCGCACCTACCGGGCGCAGCTGTGCCTGGTCCAGGTCGCCGCGCCTGGCGACGTCCTCGCGCTGGTCGACACGCTGGCGCTGGAGTCGCTCGAGCCGCTGTTCGAGCGGCTGTTCGACCCCGCCACGGTCAAGGTGCTGCACGCGGCACGCCAGGACCTGGAGATCTTCCACGACCTCACCGGGCGCGTGCCGGAGCCGCTGTTCGACACCCAGCTCGCGGCCACGCTGGCCGGCTGCGGCGACCAGGTCGGGTACGCCGACCTGGTGCAGCGGCTGCTCGGCGTGACGCTGGACAAGTCGCAGTCGCGCACCGACTGGACGGCACGCCCGCTGAGCCCCGAGCAGCTCGACTACGCCGCCGACGACGTCCGCCACCTCGGGCCGCTCTACGCGCAGCTCGGCGAGCGGCTGCAGCGGGCCGGGCGGCTGGAGTGGCTGGACCAGGACTTCACCGCGCTGGCCGACCCGGCGCAGTACCGCAACGACCCCGAGCAGGCCTGGCAGCGGCTGCGCGGCGCCGGCCAGCTGCGCGGCGGCCAGCTGAACGCGCTGCGCGCGCTGGCCGCCTGGCGCGAGCGCGAGGCGCAGGCCGCGGACAAGCCGCGCCGCTGGATCGTCGACGACGCCGCGCTGCTGGCGCTGGCGCGCGCGCGCCCGGCGCGGCGCGAACAGCTGGGGCGCATCCGCGGGCTCTCCGAGGGGCTGGTCCGCCGCCACGGCGCCGACCTGCTGGAGCTGATCCACGCCTCGCGCCAGGCGGCCCCGGACACCCCCCCGCCCTCCCGGCCGGCGCCGCTGGCCGCCGCCGAGGAGGCGCTGGTCGACGCCCTGATGGCGCTGCTGCGGCTGCTGGCCGAGCGGCACGAGGTCAGCGTCGCCACCCTGGCCACCCGCCGCGACCTGGAGGCACTGGTGCGCGGCGCCCGCGACGTGCCGCTGCTGCACGGCTGGCGGCACGGCCTGGCGGGCGGCGAGGTGGAACGGTTTCTCGGCGGCGCGACGCGGCTGCGCAGCGCCGACGGGCGGTTGCGACTGGAACCGGCGGACTAGCTGCCCTTGCCCGGGGCCGGGCGTGCCCGGGTCGCGGCCCGCTTCTTCGTGGCAGCGGGCTTGGCGGCGGGCTTGGCCGGCGCGGCCGCCTTCGGCCTGGCCGCGGGCTTCGGCTTCGGCGCCGCCTTCGGCTTCGCCGCGGGCTTGGCCTTCGCTGCCGCCTTCGGCTTAGCCGCCGGCTTCGGCTGCGGTGCCGCCTTCGGCTTCGCCGCGGGCTTGGCCTTCGCTGCCGCCTTCGGCTTAGCCGCCGGCTTCGGCTGCGGTGCCGCCTTCGCCGCGGGCTTGGCCTTGGGTGACGCCTTCGGCTTCGGCGCCGCCTTCGGCTGCGCCGCGGGCTTCGGTTTCGGTGCCGCCCTCGGCCTGGCCGCCGGCTTGGGGGCAGGTTCCGCCTGCGGCTCGGCTGCCGCTTCCGGGCTGGCCGCGGCCGCCGACCTGGCGCCCGCCTTCCTCCGAACCTGGGCCACGCCCTTGGCGGCAGCGGAGACCTTCTGCAGCCCCTGCAGCGCCGACTTGATCTCGGCGAACACCTGCTCGACCGGCGCCGCGCCGGGGACGTCGCGCAGCAGGCCGTTGGCACGGTAGAAGGCGACCACCGGGTTGGAGAGGTTCTCGAAGACGCGCAGCCGGTTGTCGATCACGTCCTCGGTGTCGTCGACCCGCTGGTGCAGCAGCCCGCCGCACTCGTCGCACTGCTCGTCGAGCCGCGTCGGGTTGACGAAGATGTTGAACTGCCGTCCGCAGTCACGGCAGCGGCGCCGGCCGGCGAGCCGCTGGATCATGTCGTCGGCGTCTATCGCCAGGCGGATCACCAGTTGCAGCGGGCGCTTGAGCACCGTCAGCACCTCGTCCAGCAGCAGCGCCTGCTGGATGGTGCGCGGGAAGCCGTCGATGATGAAGCCGGGCGTGGCGTCCTTGCGCCGCAGGCGCTTGGCGGCGAACTCCAGCATCGGGTTCTCGTGCCCGGCGGGGCCGGCGATGCGCTCGCTGTGCAGCAGCTCGGACGGCATGATGTGCGGTAGCCCGAACGCCTTGCACACCAGCGCGGCCTGGGTGCCCTTGCCGGAACCCGGCGGTCCTAGAATGACGATGCGCATGCCTCGGCGACTCGCTCCGTTGGCTGTATCGGCTGGGGTCGATCCGCTGCGGATCAACGCGGCGGATGACCGTATACAATATTTTCGGTGGCGGCAATACCTCGCCGCCGCGTAAGCTCCGGAATTCCTCGAAATACGCTTCCACCGCGTGGACCACGGATGAGTGCAAGCAGCGGGCCGATCGCCGATTTCACCGACGCCGAGACCTGGGCGCTGCGCGAGCGCGACGGTCGCGAGGCCGCGCCGCGCCGGCACCGCGAGGAGCGGATGGTAGCGGACACCTGACCACCGGACAGAGCGCCAGCCCGGCGCCTCGCCACCCACCTCAGGGAGAGCCCCCCATGGCGAAAGCAACCAGGAAAAATGCCTTCTACGCCCAGTCGGGCGGTGTCACCGCGGTGATCAACGCCTCCGCGTGCGGCGTGATCGAGACCGCGCGCCGGCACCGCGACCGCATCGGCACCGTCTACGCCGGGCGCAACGGCATCATCGGTGCGCTGACCGAGGAGCTGATCGACACCGGCAAGGAGGCCAAGGCGGCGATCGCCGCGCTGCGCCACACCCCCGCCGGGGCCTTCGGCTCGTGCCGCTACAAGCTCAAGGGGCTGGAGCAGAACCGTGCCCAGTACGAGCGGCTGATCGAGGTCTTCGCCGCGCACGACATCGGCTACTTCTTCTACAACGGCGGCGGCGACTCGGCCGACACCTGCCTGAAGGTGTCGCAGCTCGGCCGCCAGCTCGGCTACCCGATCCAGGCGATCCACGTGCCGAAGACGGTCGACAACGACCTGCCGATCACCGACAACTGCCCCGGCTTCGGCTCCGTGGCCAAGTACATCGCCACCTCGACCCGCGAGGCGTCGCTCGACGTCGCCTCGATGGCCAAGACCTCGACCAAGGTCTTCGTGCTCGAGGTGATGGGGCGCCACGCCGGCTGGATCGCCGCCGCCGGCGGCCTGGCCTCGACCCCCGACCTGCCGCTGCCGGTGGTGATCCTGTTCCCCGAGGTGGCCTTCGAGCAGGCGCAGTTCCTGGCCCGCGTCGACGCGCTGGTCAAGCAGCACGGCTACTGCTCGGTGGTGGTCTCCGAGGGGGTGCACGACGCCGACGGCAGGTTCCTCTCCGACCAGGGGCTGCGCGACGCCTTCGGCCACGCCCAGCTCGGCGGCGTGGCGCCGGTGATCGCCAACCTGGTCAAGGCCGAGCTCGGCCACAAGTTCCACTGGGCGGTCGCCGACTACCTGCAGCGCGCGGCGCGCCACCTGGCGTCGAAGACCGACGTCGAGCAGGCCTACGCGGTGGGCAAGGCCGCGGTCGAGATGGCGCTGGCCGGCAAGAACTCGGTGATGCCGGCGATCACGCGCACCTCCGACAGCCCCTACCGCTGGAAGATCACCGAGGCGCCGCTGGCCAAGGTCGCCAACCGCGAGAAGATGATGCCGAAGAGCTTCATCACCCGTGACGGCTTCGGCATCACCCCGAAGTGCCGCACCTACCTCGAACCGCTGATCCGCGGCGAGGACTACCCGCCCTACCGCAACGGGCTGCCGCGCTACGTGACGCTGAAGAACGTGGCGGTGAAGAAGAAGCTCGCGACCGGGTTCGAGCTCTAGCCGGCGCGCCGGGCGGGCGCTCTTCCCGTAGGAGCCGCGTCCCCGTGGCGACCCGGCGCCGAGGAGGAAGATCGCGCCGGGGACGGCGCTCCTACGGGCGGGGTAGCAAGCTCTTCCCGTAGGAGCCGCGTCCCCGCGGCGACCCGGCGCCG
>DATCZX010000316.1:0-2670 GCA_036525695.1 Gammaproteobacteria bacterium
TAGGTCGGGCAAAGCGCAGCGTGCCCGACGGCGGGTATCGGACTCCGGCATCCACAGATGAACAGGAACACTGCATGAACCGCTTCACCGGCACCGACACCTACGTCGCCACCGACGAGCTGATGCTCGCGGTCAACGCCGCGCTCGCGCTCGAGAGGCCGCTGCTGGTCAAGGGCGAGCCCGGCACCGGCAAGACCATGCTCGCCGAGGAGGTCGCGCGGGCGCTGGACAAGCCGCTCTACCGCTGGCACGTCAAGTCGACCACCAAGGCGCAGCAGGGGCTCTACGAGTACGATGCGGTGTCGCGGCTGCGCGACTCGCAGCTCGGCGACGGCAAGGTCCACGACATCGCCAACTACATCACCCGCGGGGTGATGTGGCAGGCGTTCGAGTCGGAGGTGCCGGCGGTGGTGCTGATCGACGAGATCGACAAGGCCGACATCGAGTTCCCCAACGACCTGCTGCTGGAGCTCGACCGGATGGAGTTCCACGTCTACGAGACGCGCCAGCAGGTGGTCGCGCGGCACCGCCCGCTGGTGATCATCACCAGCAACAACGAGAAGGAGCTGCCGGACGCGTTCCTGCGCCGCTGCTTCTTCCACTACATCCGCTTCCCCGACCACGCGACGATGACTTCGATCGTCGACGTGCACTTCCCCGGGCTGAAGAAGGCGCTGCTGCAGGAGGCGCTCGAGGTGTTCTTCCGCCTGCGCGAGGTGCCCGGGCTGAAGAAGAAACCGTCGACCTCGGAGCTGCTCGACTGGCTCAAGCTGCTGCTGGCCGAGGAGATCCCGCCCGAGGTGCTGCGGGCCAAGGACGCCAAGACCGCGATCCCGCCGCTCTACGGCGCGCTGCTGAAGAACGAGCAGGACGTGCACCTGTTCGAGCGCCTCGCCTTCATGGCGCGACGCAACGGCTAGGCGCACGGGCGTGCTGGTCGACTTCTTCGGCCACCTGCGCCACGCCGGCGTGCCGGTGTCGCTGCGCGAGTTCCTCGACCTGCTGGCGGCGCTCGAGGCGCGCGTGGTCAGCTGCAACGTCGACGATTTCTACGGCCTCGCGCGCGCCTGCCTGGTCAAGGACGAGCGCCTCTACGACCGCTTCGACCTGGCCTTCGGCAGCTACTTCGAGGGGCTCGAGCTGGCCGGCGAGGCGCTGCTCGAGGCCGACATCCCGGAGAGCTGGCTGCGCGAGCAGCTGCAGCGCCACTTCAGCGACGAGGAGCGGGCCAAGCTCGAGCAGCTCGGCTTCGACGAGCTGCTGCAGAAGTTCCGCGAGCGCCTGGCCGAGCAGGACTCGGCGCACCACGGCGGCGGCAAGTGGATCGGCACCGGCGGCACCTCGCCGTTCGGCCACGGCGGCTGGAACCCGGCCGGCATCCGCGTCGGCGGCGGGCCGAACTACAAGGGGGCGCGGCGCGCGGTCAAGGTCTGGGACAAGCGCGAGTTCCGCAACCTCGACGACGGGGTCGAGCTCGGCACGCGCAACATCAAGGTGGCGCTGCGCAAGCTGCGCCGCTTCGCCCGCGACGGCGCGCCGACCGAGCTCGACCTCGACGGCACCATCCGCGCCACCGCGCGCCAGGGCGGGCTGCTCGACCTGAAGCTGGTGCCGGAGCGGCACAACCTGGTCAAGGTGCTGGCGTTCTTCGACGTCGGCGGCTCGATGGACGACCACGTGCGCGTCTGCGAGGAGCTGTTCTCGGCGGTGCGCAGCGAGTTCAAGCACCTCGAGTACTACTACTTCCACAACTGCGTCTACGAGTCGGTCTGGCGCGACAACCGCCGCCGCCACGCCGAGCGCATCCCGACCTGGGAGGTGCTGCACACCTACGGCGCGGACTACAAGCTGATCTTCGTCGGCGACGCGACCATGAGCCCGTACGAGATCGTCCACGCCGGCGGCAGCGTCGAGCACTGGAACGAGGAACCCGGCGTCGCCTGGATGCGCCGGCTGCTCGAGACCTTTCCGAAGGCCGCCTGGCTGAACCCGCAGCCGGAGGCGCACTGGGACAGCATCTACTCGCTGCAGATGGTGCGCGAGCTGATGCAGCAGCGGATGTACCCGCTGACGCTGGAGGGGCTCGGCAACGCCGTGCGCGAGCTGGGGCGCTGACCCCGACCGCGCTCTACGCGGCGTCGCTCGAGGAGTCGACGTGGCGCCGCCACATCTCCCGGTAGGCCTCCTCGACCTGGCGCGCGAAGCCGTCGGCGTCGCACAGCGTCGATCCGAGCAGCCGGTCGCGCAGCCCCGCGTGGTAGCCGCGCAGCCTGGCCGCGTCCGCGGCCAGCGCGACGGCCTTGGCGACGTAGTCGTCGGCATCCTCGGCGACCAGTTCCGGCAACCCGGCGTGGGTCAGGATGCTGGCGCCGACGCGGGCCGCGTGGCGGTCGCCGCGCAGCGCGATCACCGGCACGCCCATCCACAGCGCCTCGCAGGTGGTGGTGGTGCCGTTGTACGGCATGCAGTCCAACGCGATGTCGACGCGATGGTAGACGCGCAGGTGCTCGCTGCGGTCTGCCACGCGGTCCATCAGTTCGACCCTGTCGCCGGCGATTCCGAAGCGCTCGAGGCGCTGCAGGAACCGCGTGCGGATCTCGCATCTGGGTGGGGGGTTCGACCAGAACGAGCCAGTCGCCGTGCGACTTCGTCAACGACACGACACGGCCA
>DATCZX010000317.1:0-4116 GCA_036525695.1 Gammaproteobacteria bacterium
GGTCGGCGGCGGGCGCGACGGCGGGCCGCCGGTGCCGCCGGTCGACATCTCCAGGATCCCCGACGCGACGCCGAAGTTCGAGCCGCGCACGCGCGCCGGCAACGCCCCCGAGTACGTGGTCGACGGCGTGCGCTACGTCACCCTGGGCAGCAGCACCGGCTACCGCGAGCGCGGCACCGCCTCGTGGTACGGCAGCAAGTTCCACGGCCGGCCGACCGCGAACGGCGAGCGCTACGACATGTACGCGATGACCGCGGCGCACCCGGCGCTGCCGATCCCGAGCTACGTCGAGGTGACCAACCTGCTGAACGGGCGCCAGGTGGTGGTCCGGGTCAACGACCGCGGGCCGTTCAAGGCCAGCCGGCTGATCGACCTCTCCTACGTCGCCGCGGCCAAGCTCGACATGCTGCGCAGCGGCACCGCGCCGGTGGAGGTGCGCGCGGTCGGCCCCGGCGACACCCTGCCCGGCCCCTCCTACGCGAAGCCGGCGACGGTCTGGGTCCAGGCCGGCGCCTTCGCCGAGCAGGGCAACGCCGAGCGGCTGCGCCGCCGGCTCGTCACCGCCGCGGTCGGCGAGGTGCGCATCGAGCCGGCCGCGGTCGGCGGGCGCACGCTGTACCGCGTGCGCCTGGGCCCGGTGGCCAGCACCGAGCAGGCCGACCGGCTGGCGCAGGCGCTGGCCGGCCTCGGCCTGCCCGAACCGCTGTTCATCGTCGAGTAGGCGGCCGCGCGCGCCATGGACCGGCTGCCCGCCATCAGCCTGAGACGCCACGAGGAGCGCCGGCTGCGCCTCGGCCACCTGTGGGTCTACAGCAACGAGGTCGACATCGAGGCGACCCCGCTGAAGCCGTTCGAGCCGGGCACCCCGGTCACCGTGCTGGCCCACGGCGGCCGCCCGCTCGGCAGCGGCTACGTCAACCCGCACTCGCTGATCTGCACCCGGCTGGTCAGCCGGCGGCCGAACGTGGTGCTCGACCGGCCGCTGCTGGCGGCGCGCCTGCACGCGGCGCTGCAGCTGCGCGAGGCGCTCTACGACCGGCCCGCCTACCGCCTGGTCTACGGCGAGGGCGACGGGCTGCCGGGGCTGGTGGTCGACCGCTTCGACGACGTGCTGGTGGTGCAGATCGGGACCGCCGGCATGGAACGGGTGCGCGACGCGGTGGTCGCCGCGCTGGTCGAGCTGCTCGCGCCGCGCGCGGTGCTGCTGCGCAACGACGGCCCGCTGCGCCAGCTCGAGGGGCTCGACAGCTACGTCGAGACGGCCCACGGCACGCTGCCCGAGGCGCTCGGCGTCGACGAGGGCGGGCTGCACTTCAGCCTGCCGGCGAGCGGCGGGCAGAAGACCGGCTGGTACTTCGACCAGCGCGCCAACCGCGACCGGCTGCCGCGCTACGCGGCGGACCGGCGCGTGCTCGACGTCTACAGCTACGTCGGCGCCTGGGGGCTGCGCGCCGCCGCCGCCGGCGCGCGCGAGGTGCTGTGCGTCGACAGCTCGGCCGCCGCGCTCGAGGTGCTGGCGGCCAACGCCGCCGCCAACGACCTCGCCGGGCGCGTCGCCACGCGCCGCGGCGACGCCTTCGAGACCTTGCGCCAGCTGCGCGACGCCGGCGAGCGCTTCGGCGTGGTGGCGGTCGACCCGCCGGCGCTGATCAAGCGGCGCAAGGACCACAAGGCCGGGCTCGAGGCCTACCGGCAGCTGAACCGGCTGGCGCTGCAGGTGCTCGAACCGGGCGGCCTGCTGCTCTCCAGCTCCTGCTCCTTCCACCTGGGCCGCGACGAGCTGCGCATGGCACTGCAGCACGCCGCGGGCCGCGTCGGCTGCGAGCTGCAGCTGCTCGAGCAGGGCCACCAGGGCCCCGACCACCCGGTGCACCCGGCGATCCCGGAGACCGACTACCTGAAGTGCCTGGTCGCGCGGCGGCTGCCCGAATGACTTCCCGCGGCGACCACCGGCGCGCATCCCGGGTGACGCGGCGATGCTGACCGCGCCGCAGATCGACCCGGTCGCGCTGCAGCTCGGCCCGCTGGCGATCCGCTGGTACGGGCTGATGTACCTGGTCGGCTTCGTCGCCGGCTGGTGGCTCGGGCGGGTGCGCGCGCGGCGCCCCGGCTCGGGCTGGAGCGCGGTGCAGGTCGACGACCTGGTGTTCTACGTCGCCATCGGCGTGATCCTCGGCGGGCGGCTCGGCTACGTGGTCTTCTACGGCTTCGAGCAGCTGCTCGCCGACCCGCTGTTCCTGCTGCGCATCTGGCAGGGCGGGATGTCGTTCCACGGCGGCCTGCTCGGCGTGCTGGTCGCCGCCTGGCTGCTCGGCCGGCGCACCGGCCACGGCTTCTTCGGCGTCACCGACTTCGTCGCCCCGCTGATCCCGGTCGGCCTCGCCGCCGGGCGCCTCGGCAACTTCATCAACGGCGAGCTGTGGGGTCGCGTCAGCGACGTGCCGTGGGCGATGGTGTTCCCGCACGCCGGCCGGCTGCCGCGCCACCCGTCGCAGCTCTACGAGTTCGCCCTCGAGGGGGTCGTGCTGTTCCTGCTGCTGTGGTTCTGGTCGGCGCGGCCGCGGCCGCGGATGGCGGTCTCCGGGCTGTTCCTGGTCGGCTACGGCGTGGCCCGCTCGACGGTCGAGCTGTTCCGCGAGCCCGACGCCCACCTCGGCTACCTGGCCGGCGGCTGGCTGACCATGGGCCTGCTGCTGAGCCTGCCGATGATCGTCGCCGGCGCCGTGCTGCTGGCGCTGGCGTACCGCAAACCTGGTGAAAAATCTGTGTAGGATGGGCAAAGCGCAGCGTGCCCATCACGGCGATCGAGAGAAGATGGCGGGCACGCTGCGCTTTGTCCGCCCTACTACCGGAGCCACCGGCAACCAAACCGAGGCCTGATGCAACCCTACCTCGACCTGATGCGCCACGTGCTCGAGCACGGCACCACCAAGGGCGACCGCACCGGCACCGGCACGCGCTCGATCTTCGGCCACCAGATGCGCTTCGACCTGGCCGCCGGCTTCCCGCTGGTGACCACCAAGAAGGTGCACCTGCGCTCGATCATCCACGAGCTGCTCTGGTTCCTGCGCGGCGACACCAACGTCGCCTACCTGCGCGAGCACGGCGTCTCCATCTGGGACGAGTGGGCCAGCGGCGACGGCGAGCTCGGCCCGGTCTACGGCTACCAGTGGCGCAGCTGGCCGGCGCCGGACGGGCGCCGCATCGACCAGCTGGCCGAGGCCCTGGAGATGATCCGGCGCACGCCGAACAGCCGGCGCATCCTGGTCTCGGCGTGGAACCCCGCCGACCTGCCGGACGAGTCGGTCAGCCCGCAGGCGAACGTCGCCGCGGGCAAGATGGCGCTGGCCGCGTGCCACGCCTTCTTCCAGTTCTACGTCGCCGACGGCCGGCTGTCGTGCCAGCTCTACCAGCGCAGCGCCGACATCTTCCTCGGCGTGCCGTTCAACATCGCCTCGTACGCGCTGCTGACGCTGATGGTGGCGCAGGTGACCGGCCTGCAGCCGGGCGAGTTCGTGCACACCTTCGGCGACGCGCACCTGTACAGCAACCACTTCGAGCAGGCGCGCACCCAGCTCGCGCGCACCCCCTACCCGCTGCCGACGATGCGCCTGAACCCGGCCGTGACCGACCTGTTCGCGTTCACCTACGCCGACTTCACGCTCGAGGAGTACCGCTGCCACCCGCACATCAAGGCGCCGGTGGCGGTGTGACGCGGAGTCCGCGCGCGTGCAGCTAGCGCTGATCGCGGCCCTCGACCGCAACCGGCTGATCGGCCGCGACAACGCGCTGCCGTGGCACCTGCCCGCCGACCTGCAGCACTTCAAGCGGCTGACGCTGGGCAAGCCGGTGCTGATGGGACGGCGCACCTGGGAGTCGCTCGGCCGGCCGCTGCCGGGGCGCCACAACATCGTGCTCAGCCGCGACCCGGCGTTCCGCGCCGAGGGGGCGACCGTGGTCGGCTCGCTCGACGCCGCGCTGGAAGCGGCCGGCGACGCCGCGGAGGCGATGGTGATCGGCGGCGCGGCGTTCTACGCGACGATGCTGCCGCGCGCGCGACGGCTCTACCTGACCGAGGTCGACGGCGAGTTCGACGGCGACGCCTGGTTCCCCGCG
>DATCZX010000318.1:0-11611 GCA_036525695.1 Gammaproteobacteria bacterium
CGTTCGGGCTGTACAACACCCGCGCCGAGGTCGACGCGCTGGTGCGCGGCCTGCAGCGGGTGCTGGAGACCTTCGGCTGATGTCCGACCTGCGCGAGCTGTACCAGGAGGTGATCCTCGATCACGGCCGGCACCCGCGCAACTTCGGCCCGCTGCCCGCGGCCAACCGCCACGCCGACGGCCACAACCCGCTGTGCGGCGACGAGATCCACCTGCACCTGCAGGTCGAGGACGGGGTGGTCAGCGCGGCCCGCTTCGAGGGCAACGGCTGCGCGATCTCGACCGCCTCGGCGTCGCTGATGACCGAGGCCGTGGCCGGCCAGCCGGAGACGCTGGCGCGGCAGCTGTTCGACGAGTTCCACGAGCTGGTCGCCGGCGACGGTGCCAGCGGCGCCCACCTGGGCAAGCTGGTAGTGTTCTCCGGCGTACGCGACTACCCATCGCGCGTGAAGTGCGCGACACTCGCCTGGCACACGCTGCATGCGGCGCTGGCGGGAGCAGAAGACGAGGTGACCACGGAATGAGCCAGGCATCGCAGGGCGCGACGGCGAACGACGGCGAGCGCCAGCCGCCCGAGGGCAAGGCGCTCGACGTCGAGGCGCTGCACGAGCGGGTGATCGACGCGCTGCGCGAGGTCTACGACCCCGAACTGCCGGTCAACATCTACGACCTCGGCCTGATCTACCGCTGCGACATCGACAGCGAGGGCCACGTGACCCTGGACATGACCCTGACCGCGCCGGGCTGCCCGGTGGCGCAGACCTTCCCGTACTCGGTCGAGTGCGCGGTGCGCGCCGTCGAGGGCGTGGCCAGTGCGCACGTCGAGCTGGTCTGGGATCCGCCCTGGTCGCAGGAACGGATGAGCGAGACCGCGCGACTGCAGCTCGGCTTTTTCTGAGCCCGGGCCCGTGTCCGACTGGGTCGACGTCGCCGCCGAGGCGGAACTGCCGCCGGGCCGCTGGAAGGTGGTCGACGTCGACGGTGCGCAGATCGCCGTGTTCAACGTCGCTGGCAGCTACCACGCGATCGAGGACCTGTGCACCCACGACGGCGGTGAACTCGCCGGGGGCACGGTCGAGGCCGACCAGGTGGTCTGCCCGCGGCACGGCGCCCGCTTCTGCCTGCGGACCGGGGCCGCGCTGACCCCGCCGGCCTACGACCCGGTCGACACCTTCCCGACCCGCGTGGTCGACGGCACCGTGCAGGTGCGCGACGACCGCTGGGACTGAGCCCCGATGCCACCGCCGCCGGCTTCTAGCCCCGCCCCGCACCTGCAGCCGACGACGCCCCCGCTATCTCCAGCACCGGCGCAACGCTGCCCGCGCAGCCTCCCCGCGCTGCTGCTGAGCGCGCTGCTGGGAGCGTGCGCGAGCGTGCCGCCGCCGGCCCCCGACCCGCTCGAGGGGCGCATCTTCGCCGCCGCCGACGGCAGCGAGCTCGACCAGCAGGCGCTGCGCGAGCGGATGCTCGCGGCCGACGTGGTCTACCTCGGCGAGATCCACGACAACCCGCACCACCACGCGATCCAGGAGCAGCTGCTCGACGGCCTGGTCGCCGCCGGTGCCAGCCCGGCGCTGGCGCTGGAGGCGGTCGGCAGCGAGCAGACCGGTTACCTGATGGACTACGCGACCGGCGCCAAGCCCGGGCCGATGGCGCACGCCGGCCCGGTGTCGTCGCGCCACCTGCGCGCGCGGCTCGACTGGGGCGACGAGGAGGACCGGCGCTGGCAGCGCTACGGCGGGCTGCTCGAGCGCGCCCGCCAGGCGCGCCTGCCGGCCTTCGGCATCGACCTGCCGCCGGCCCAGCGCCTGCGGCTGCAGCGGGTCGGCAGGTCCGGGCTGGCGCCGCTCGAGTCGGCCCAGCTGCCCCCTCACGCGGAGGAGGCCCCGGCCTTCGCCGGGCTGGTGCGCGAGCAGCTGGCCGGGGCGCACTGCGGCTTCGGCACCCCGGAGAGCATCGGCCGGCTCTACGACACCTGGGTCGCGCGCAACGACGCGATGGCGGCCGCCGTGGTCGCCGCGCTCGACGACCCCGACCACCGCCCGGTGCTGGTCGTCGTCGGCCTCGCCCACACCGCGCACGGCCAGGGCGTGCTGCGGCGCGTCGCCGAGCTGCGCCCCGGCACGCGCCAGCTGAACCTCGGGCTCTACCCGGTCGCCGCGGAGCCGCAGCCGCTGCAGGCCTACCTCGCCGCGGTCGAGGTCGCGGGGAGCGACCTCGGACCCGAGCACGAACTGGTCTGGATCACCCCGCGGCAGGAGCGCGACGACCCGTGCGCGCCCTACCGCGAGCTGTTGCGGCAGCGCCTGGGCGAGGCCGACAAGCAGCCGGCGGAGGAGGGCCAGGAGGGGGAACGGCCGGCAGAGGGTGAGCAGGGGGCACGACCGGCGCAGGGCAAGGAATGAGCGCCCCGGACGGCAGCCGCGTGTTCTTCGCCTTCCTGCTGCTGACCGCGATGCTCTGCGGTGCGCTGGTGATGGTGATCGAGGTGCTCGGCTCGCGGGTGATCGGGCCGTTCTTCGGCGTCAGCCTGTTCGTCTGGACCTCGCTGATCAGCGTCACGCTGATCGCGCTGGCGCTCGGCTACGCGGTCGGCGGCTGGCTCGCCGACCGCCGCCCCGACCCGAACTGGCTCTACGCGATCGTCGCCCTGGCCGGCGTCGGCACGCTGCTGATCCCGCTGCTGCGCGGCGCGGTGCTCGAGCTGAGCGTGCCGCTCGGCCTGCGCGCCGGCAGCTTCGTCGCCACGCTGCTGCTGTTCGCGCCGCCGCTGGCGCTGCTCGGCATGGTCTCGCCGTACCTGGTCAAGCTGGCCAGCCGGCAGAGCGAGCGGCTCGGGCTGACCGTCGGCGGCTTCTACGCCCTGTCCACGCTGGGCAGCGTGGCCGGCACCGTGCTGACCGGCTTCGTGCTGATCGCGCTGCTCGGCGTCACGCGGATCTTCCAGCTGACCGGCACGCTGCTGCTGCTGCTCGCGGTGAGCTGGTTCGTGCTGTTCGGGCGCCGGCCGCTGGCGCTGGCGCTGCTGCTGCTGGCGCTGCCCGGCTGGTTCGGCGCGCGCGCGGCGGTCGACCGGGTGATGGCCAACGGCACCCGGGTCACCGAGATCGAGACCCGCGACAGCCACTACGGCCAGCTGCAGGTGCTCGACTACGCCGGCGGCAACGTGCGCAACCGCGAGCTGGCGATCGACGGGCTGATCCAGGGCGGCATCGACCTGAACAACGGGCTGGCGGTGTACGAGTACCCGTACTTCCTGCAGTTCCTGCCGGTCGCGCTGCAGCCGGCAGGGCGGCGCGCGCTGGTGATCGGGCTCGGCGCGGGCATGCTGCCGGCGTGGTACGCCGACCGCGGGGTCACCGTCGACGTGGTCGACATCGACCCCGAGGTGGTCGACCTGGCGCGGCGCCACCTCGGGTTCCGCAGCAACGGCACGGTCCACATCGAGGACGCCCGCGCTTTCCTCGCGCGCCCTGGGCCGCGCTACGACTACCTGCTGCTCGACGTGTTCAGCGGCGACGTGACCCCGGGCCACCTGCTCAGCCGCGAGGCGGTCGCGCTGCTCGCGGACCGGCTTGCCCCTGGCGGGGTGCTGGGGATCAACCTGATCGGCAGCCTCGGCGCGGACCGCTACATGACCGCGTCGGTGCTGGCGACGCTGGGCACCGCGTTCGAGCAGGTCGTGCTGACGCCGACCTTCGATCCGGCGCGGAACCCGGCCGGCGAGGGCAACCTGATCGTGACCGCCTACCAGGGCCCGCCGCGCGATTACGAGCCGCGGGTACTGACACCGGTCCACCCGCTCGCCGCGGCCCAGGTCGAGGCGAACCTGGGGCGGCGCTTCGGCTTCCCGGCCGACACCCGCGCGATCGTGCTCAGCGACGACTACAACCCGATCGACGTGTTCGACGCGCCGCTGCGCGAGCGGGTCCGCCGCAGCATCCTCGCCACGACCGACTGGGCGCTGCTCGGCGGGCGCGCCGACTGAGGGCCGCGCAGGGGCGCGCGTCAGGCCAGGCCGGGGTTGCCGTCGACGTTGAGCAGCTTGGGCTCGTTGACCGCGTCGATGCGCACGGTCTTGCGGTCGCGCAGGTACTCGGCCACGGCGTCCCAGGCCGGGGTGCCCTCGAGCGGCTCGCCGACGGCGGCCCAGCCCACCACCTTGTAGGTCTTGGACGGGTCGATCGGCTTGCCGTCGAGCTCCATCGCCGAGATGCGCGCGCCGATCTTCGCGGTC
The DNA here is from genome assembly GCA_036525695.1 of Gammaproteobacteria bacterium. GTDB lineage: Bacteria > Pseudomonadota > Gammaproteobacteria > QNFN01 > QNFN01 > DATCZX01. The sequence continues at coordinate 4,237 of DATCZX010000318.1, forward strand.
GGGTCCATCGCGTAGCGCAGCCCGCCGACGCGCACCATGTCGCCGCCCTGCTGGCGGTAGGGGTCGACGTTGAACAGGTTGTCGCCGACGTCCTCGAGGATGTCCTTGAGCAGGCTGCCGGTCATCTCGCTGACGGTCACCGTCGGGTAGGTGATCGCGGTCTGCGTCATCAGGTCCTCGAAGGTGATGGTCGACCCGGGCAGCAGCGAGGTGCCCCAGCGGAAACCCGGTGACAGCGCGATCGGGCAGTCGTGGGTCGCCATCAGCGCGTCACAGATCAGCTGGTCGAAGGTGCCGTTGAAGTTGCCGCGCCGGTACAGCAGCGAGTCGGTCACCGCCAGCGGCTCGGCCAGCTTGTCCAGGTAGGGCTTGCGGTGGCGGTCGATCAGCGCCTGCATCTCGGGGTCGGCCGGCAGCAGGTTGGAGAACACCGGCAGCAGGCGGTAGCGGAAGTCGCGCAGCTTCCCGTCGCGCACGTCGAGGTCGAGCACGGCGAGGTACTTGCCGTTCGAGCCGGCGTTGCACACCAGCGTCTTGCCGCCCGCGTTCTCGACCAGCAGCGGCTGCGGGATCGCGTCGTGGGTGTGGCCGCCGAGGATCGCGTCGAGCCCGCTGACCCGGCTGGCCAGCTTCAGGTCGACGTCCATGCCGTTGTGCGACAGCAGCACCACCACCTGCGCGCCCTTGCCGCGCGCCTCGTCGATCACCTCCTGCATGCGGTCGTCGCGGATGCCGAAGCTCCACTGCGGGATCATGTATCCGGGGTTGGCGATCGGGGTGTAGGGGAACGCCTGGCCGATCACCGCGACCGGCACGCCGTTGACCTCGCGCATCGAGTAGGCCTGGAAGATCGGCTCCTCCCAGTCCTTGTCGATCACGTTCTGGGCGACGAAGTCGATCTTGCCGGCGAAGTCGTTCTCGACGATCTGCTTGACCCGCTCGGCGCCGAAGGTCATCTCCCAGTGCGGGGTCATGATGTCGACGCCGAGCGCCAGCTGCGCGTCGACCATGTCCTGCGCGTTGCTCCACAGCGAGGTCGCCGAGCCCTGCCAGGTGTCGCCGCCGTCGAGCAGCAGGCTGCCCGGACGGCTGGCGCGGATCCGTTTGACCAGCGTCGCCAGGTGGGCGAAGCCGCCGACCTTGCCGTACTTGCGCGCCGCCTCGACGAAGTCGATCGGGGTGAACGCGTGCGCCTCGAGGCTGCCCGGGGCGATCTCGAAGCGGCGCAGGAACTGCTCCGCGACCAGGTGCGGCGGGCGCCCGTGCATGTCGCCTATGCCGAGGTTGACGTGCGGCTCGCGGAAGTGGATCGGCAGCAGCTGCGCGTGGCAGTCGGTGTAGTGCAGCAGGCCGACGTTACCGAACGGCGGCAGGTCGTACGGGTCGGCGGCGCGCGCCAGCCCGGGCCAGATGCCGGCGGCGCCGGCGAGTGCGAGCAGTTCGAGGAATTCGCGGCGGCTGAGGTTCATGCTGGCTCCCCTTGCCGTGACCGGGTACCCGGACAGTCGCAGGGGCGCACCGGTTTCCCGGTGCGCCCCTGCGCGTGCGGACGTTACTTGCGTGCGCCGGGGCCGTTCAGCGGGATCCCGTTGCTCATGTGGGTGAGGAAGAACTCCAGATTCCGGTACTCCTCGCTCTGGTCCTTGAACGGGGAGGCGCGGACCTGGCGGTTACACCCCTTGAAGCGCCGGTTCAGCGTGCCCATCGCGCCCCACTTCGAGCGGTACTTGGGGAAGTGCGTGGTCTGCCCCAGCGCCGGGCTCAGCCGCTCGGTGCGCAGCAGCATGCCGGAGTTGCCGAAGTGGCAGTGGGCGCAGGAGAAGTTCAGCTGGCCGCGGCGGGTGAAGTAGAACTCCTTGCCCTTGTTGTACGCCTCCAGCGCCTTCGGGTCGTCCATCGGCACGACGACGTTGGTCTTCTTGCCGCGCGAGGTGAAGGCCATGTACGCCTCGATCGAGGCGATCGGCCCGGACGAGCCCTTCAGCGGCTCCTCGCCGTTGGCCTTGCGGCAGTCCTGGATCGCCGACTCGAGCGTGACCACCTGGCCCTTCTTCTTGTCCCAGTGCGGGTAGCGATCGGCGATGCCGATGCCCTTGTTGGGGAAGCAGCTGGCGTAGGTCTTGCCGTTCTTGAACGGCTTGTTGAACAGCTCCTCGCCCTCGGCGATGTAGGGCTCGTAGGGCGGGAACTCCTCGATCTGCAGCCAGTTGGCGCGCAGCTGCTCGTCGATCGCGTAGGCGCCGTCGGCGAAATCGGCCATCTTCACGTTGGGGAACTTCTTGGTGAAGAAGGCGCGGTACTCCTTCAGGTCTTCCTGGGGACCTGCCTGGACGGCAACACCCAGTCCGCCGAGAAGCATCGCGGCAGCGGCGGTGATAAGTAACTTTTTCATCGTTCGGACCTCTCTCTCAGGGCTTGGCTCGGCATCCCGTCACAGTGACCAGATGTAGGCGGCGACCTTGTCGAGGTCACTCTCGCTGAGGATGCCGTGACGGCCGAACGGGGGCATCGTGGTCTCCGGGTTGCGCTTGGTCGCATCCCAGATCTGCGCCCGCAGGTCGGCCTGGCTCTTGAAACGCTGTTGCATGCTGAACAGCGGGGGCCCGATGGTGCCCGGGGATTCGCCGTCGTCGATCGCGTGGCAGGCGAGGCAGTTGCCCTTCCTGCGGTTGAAGGCGATCTCCTTGCCCTCTTTCTTGACCTCGGCCTCGTCGGCGGCCAAGGCCGTGGGGGCGGCGGCAAACAGCGCCCCGGCCAGCAGTGCCGGAGGCACAGCCAGCAGCAGGGATCTCGTCACTCTCCTCATCAGTGCTCTCCTTTGATGGACCTCTGTAACTACCAGGCAGCAGGCCGGATCGAATCGTTTTTTTATGTTGGCAAGGTTCGAGTGGTTGACTGCAGATGTCAACTATGCCCGATGGGGTGCATGCCCTGTCCGGATCGACCTCCCGGGGAACCTGCATCCAGCCCTTGCTGCACGGCGCGGCCTGCGCACTACCACCCGAGTCTAGGGAGGAACACCCCGGTCGTCGAGGGGGTGTTTGACTTTTGCCTGCGCCAAGTCAACAGCTTGCGTGTCGGGCGCCGGGGTCGACCGCCGCCTCACTGGGGGGGGCGCGGCGCCTGCGCCAGCAGCTTGGCCTCGATCTCGGCGAGCCGGGCAGCGACCTTGGCCGCCAGGTAGTCGTTCGCGTCCGGGGCCTCGGCCAGGGCGCGGCGCAGTTCGTCAGCGGCCTCCTCGGTGCGGCCGTCGAGCAGCAGCCACTCGGCGCGCTGCAGGTGTGCCTCGAGGCGGCGGCCCTGCTTCGCGGAGGCCTCGGCCAGCAGCAGGTGGACCGCCCGCGTCGCCCGCCCGGCGGCCAGCTCCGCCTGCAGCAGTTGCTGGACCGTGGCGGCCTGCCCGCGGTTCAGCAGCAGCTGCGCGTAGCCGAGGGTCAGCGCGCGCTGCCCGGGATAGATCGCCAGCGCGCTGCGGTAGACCTCGGTGGCCTGCTCCAGCGCGCCGCTGCCGGCCAGCGCCTCGGCCCGTGCCGCGAGGTACTCGGGGCGGTCGCCGTCCTGCTCCAGCAGCGGCGCCAGGGTCTGCAGCGCGTCCCCGCCGCGCCCGCGCTTGATCTGCAGCAGCGCCAGCCCGTAACCGGCCTCGCGGTCGCCGGCGTTGCGCCGCTGCTCGAGCCGGCCGGCCAGGGCCTCGGCGTTGTCGGTGGTCAGCACCTCGACGCGCAGCCGGGTCAGCCGGTAGTCGGTGGGGTCGGGCAGGCGCGGCGGTGGCAGCGAGCCGGCGCGCTCCTCGGCGCTGGCGATGCGCGAGACGTTGACCGGGTGGGTGCGCAGGAACTCCGGCAGCGCGTCGCCGTAGAGCCGCTGGTTGCGCTGCAGCTTGGCGAAGAAGCGGGGCATCCCGAGCGGGTCGAAGCCGGCATCCGCCAGCACCTGGATGCCGATGCGGTCGGCCTCCTCCTCGTTGGTGCGGATGAAGTCGATCTGCTGCTGCTGGCTGCCGGCGAGGGTCCCGGCGAGCGCCGCCTGCCCGACCTCCGCGTCGACCTGGCCGAGCAACAGCGCGGCCAGGATGCCGACCGCCATCGGCAGCTGCATGCGCCCGGCGGCCTCGAAGGTGCGCGCCATGTGGCGCTGGCTGATGTGCGCGATCTCGTGCGCGATCACCGCGGCGAGCTCGCTCTCGGAGTCGCTGGCCAGGATCAGGCCGGTGTGGATGCCGATCATGCCGCCGGGGGCGGCGAAGGCGTTGATGCTGCCGTCGCGCACGACGAAGAAGGTGGTCGACGCGGGTCCCAGGCTGCTGCGCATGGCCAGCCGCGCGCCGAGCGACTCGACGTAGTCGACCACCTGCAGGTCCTCGAGCAGCACGCCCTGCTGGCGCAGCCTGGCCAGCAGCGCCTCGCCGATCTGCCGCTCGGCCTGCGGTGTCAGCACCGTCGCGGAGGGGTCGCCGAAGTCCGGCAGCGGGGAGGGGCTGGCCTGGCCATGACCGGGCGCGCCGACCCCCAGCCAGGCGGCTAGGCACAGCGCCGCGCGGCGGGCGCGGCGTGGCGGGCGCGCATGGCGGGTCGCGGTGGCGTCGGTCAGGCAGCGCATCGGCAAGCAACCCGGGTTCGCAGCGTGGTGATGGGCCGGCGTCGGATTGGCACTATCACCAATGGGTGATTGCCATATTAGCGAAAGATTGAATACTGAAACGGTTAAATCCCATTGGCTTACCGGTACAGACCGGTGTTTACCCCGGAGGTTGCATCATGGCCGATTTCGACCAGGAGCTCGATGCCAGCGGTCTCAACTGCCCGCTGCCCATCCTGCGTACCAAGAAGACCCTCGCCGGCATGTCCAGCGGGCAGGTGCTGCGCATCGTCGCCACCGATCCCGGCTCGGTCAAGGACTTCGACGCCTTCGCGCGCCAGACCGGCAACGAGTTGCTCTCCTCCGGCGAGGAGGGAGGCAAGTACACGTTCATGATGAAGAAGGCCTGAGTCATACCGCGGCCTGCGGAGGAGTATCCCGATGGAGGAGAAGAAGCTCGCGATCATTGCCACCAAGGGCACCCTGGACTGGGCCTACCCGCCGTTCATCCTGGCGTCGACCGCCGCGGCGCTCGGCTACCAGACCCAGGTGTTCTTCACCTTCTACGGGCTGCAGCTGCTGCGCAAGGACCTCAGCGGGGTCAAGGTGAGCCCGCTCGGTAACCCGGCGATGCCGATGAAGATGCCCTACGGGCCCGAATGGTTCCGCGAGATCAACTGGAACATGCCCAACGCGCTGATGTCGATCGTGCCCGGCTTCGAGTCGATGGCCACCGGCATGATGAAGAAGACGATGAAGGAGAAGGGTGTCGCCAGCGTCGAGGAGCTGCGCGACCTGTGCCAGGAGGCCGAGGTGACGATGATCGCCTGCCAGATGACCGTCGACGTGTTCGGCTTCAAGCCGAGCGACTTCATCGACGGCATCGAGTACGGTGGCGCCGCGACCTTCTTCGAGTTCGCCGGCCAGTCCGACATCAACCTGTTCATCTAGCCACGCGGCCCACGCCGGGCGCCCCCTGCGCGGCCGCCGTCAGCCGACGGCGGCCGCTGTCGTTTGATCCACCGCAGCGCCGACCGCGCGCGCAGCGGCTACCATTGCTGCGCAACGGGTCGCAGGTGCCGGTCCGCGGGGAAACCAGATGACCGAGGAACCACTGCTGCTGGAGCGGCGTGACGGCGTCGTCCGGCTGACGCTGAACCGTCCGGCGCGGCTGAACTGCGTCGACCGCGAGCTGAACCGGCGGCTGCGCGAGGCCCTCGAGGGGCTGGCCGGCGACCCGGGCGTGCGTGCGGTGGTGCTGAGCGGGCGCGGCCGCGCCTTCTGCACCGGCCAGGACCTGCGCGAGCGGCACGCCGACCTGCAGCAGGGCACCCCCGACCTCGGCGCGGCACTGAGCGGCGGCTTCAACCGCATCGTCGGCGCGATCCGCGCGCTGGAGGTGCCGGTGGTGGCGGCGGTCAACGGCATCGCCGCCGGTGCCGGCGCCAACCTCGCGCTGGCCTGCGACCTGGTGCTGGCGGCCCGCTCGGCGCGCTTCGTGCAATCGTTCGCCGAGGTCGGCCTGCTGCCCGACAGCGGCGGCACCTGGAGCCTGCCGCGGCTGGTCGGCGAGGCGCGCGCACGCGGCCTGGCGCTGCTCGCCGAACCGCTCGACGCCGCGCGCGCCGAGCAGTGGGGGCTGATCTGGCGCTGCGTCGACGACGACGCGCTGGAGGACGCGACGGCCGCGCTGCTGGCCACGCTGCTGGCCAAGCCCAGGGCCACGCTGGCCGCGATCAAGGCCGCGCTGGCCGCCAGCCCCGGCCACGGCCTGGCCGCGCAGCTCGAGCTCGAGGCCGCGCTGCAGTCCGGCCTGGGCCGCGCCCCCGACTACCGCGCCGCGGTCGAGCGCTTCGTCGCCGCCCGCGCTGCCAAGGAGCCGCGATGAGCCAGCCGTTGCCGACCACCGCCGCCGTCGCCGTGATCGGCGCCGGCACCATGGGTGCCGGGATCGCCGAGGTGGCGGCCGCGGCCGGTCACCCGGTGCTGCTGCAGGACGCGCGCGCCGGGGCCGCGGTCGCCGCGATCGAGGCCCTCGCCGGCCGCCTGCAGCGGCGCGTGGAGCGCGGCCGGCTGGCCGCCGCCGAGCGGGACGCGCTGCTGGCCCGGATCCAGGCCTGCGACAGCCTGGCCGAGCTGGCCCCGGCGCGCCTGGTGATCGAGGCGATCGTCGAGGACCTGGAGATCAAGCGCGGCCTGCTGCGCGAGCTCGAGGCCGTGGTCGGTGCCGACGCGATCCTGGCCAGCAACACCTCGTCGCTGTCGCTGACCGCGCTGGGCGCGCCGCTGGCGCGGCCGCAGCGGCTGGTCGGCATGCACTTCTTCAACCCGGTGCCGCTGATGGCGCTGGTCGAGGTGGTCGCCGGCCTGGCCGCGGACGAGGCGGCGCTGGCCACCATCGAGGCCACCGCGCGCGCCTGGGGCAAGCGCCCGGTGCGCGTCACCTCGACCCCGGGCTTCATCGTCAACCGCGTCGCCCGGCCCTACTACGCCGAGGCGCTGCGGCTGCTGCAGGAGGGCGCGGCCACGCCGGCCACGCTGGACGCGCTGCTGCGCGACGCCGGCGGGTTCCGCATGGGGCCGTTCGAGCTGATGGACCTGATCGGCCACGACGTCAACTTCGCGGTGACCTGCAGCGTGTTCGACGCCTTCTTCCAGGACCCGCGCTACCGCCCCTCGCTGCTGCAGCAGGAGCTGGTCGCCGCGGGCCGGCTCGGGCGCAAGAGCGGGCAGGGGTTCTACGCCTACGGCGAGGCCGCGGGACCGCCGGCGCCGGCCGCGGCCGCGGCCGCGGCCG
>DATCZX010000319.1:0-3025 GCA_036525695.1 Gammaproteobacteria bacterium
CAGGTGACGTAGTTCAGCTCGCGGTCGAAGACGAATACGTAGAAGCCGCCGGTGTAGTTCGGGACGTATTCAAAACTACTGAAATCGAAGATCTCGCCCAGGTATTCCAGCGCCCCGGCCGAGACCAGCAGCTCGCCGGAACCTGCGTCGAAGAACACGCCGGACGGCGCGTTGAACAGCCCCACCACGCGTTGCGGCTCGCTGCCTGGCAGGTAGGCCGCGACCAGGTCGCGCGCCGTGTCGGCGACGTAGACGCGCCCCGTGGCTGGGTCGATGGCCAGGTCGGCCGGCATGCCGAATTCTCCCGGTCCGTCACCGAGCTGGCCCTGTGGCACCCAGCTGGCGTCGTAGGCCGTCACCGAACCGTCGCCGGCATCGCCGAGGTAAACCGTCCGCGGGTCGCCTTCGCCCCCGCCGCGCACCGCGATCCCGACCGGCCGACCGAGACCCTCGACGCGCTCGAGCAGACGGCCCTCCGGCGAGCGCACGACGACCGCCCCGGAGGACGGCTCGGTCGCGTACAGGTTGCCTGCGTCATCCAGCGCCAACCGGGCGGGCACCTGCACGCCGGCGTACACGCCGCGCAGGTTGGTCACCGACGGCAGTTCCAGTCCGGCGTCACCCGAGGCCAGGCAGGCGGGTTTGACGACCGCCGGCAGGCATGCGCAGGCCACCAGGGCGAGGCGCGCTGCCCCTGCGATCAGGGCGCGGAACGGGGACGGGCGACGATTCGAATCCACAGCTATGGCGCGGGCTTGACCCGGGACCACCGTAGCAGAAGAGCCCGCGTGCACCTAGCGGCGCCGGGGACCTCCGGGCCTGGGACGCTGCTCCCGGGCTCCCCGTGCCGACGCAACGGTACCGGTCTGGCGCGGTGCCGCGCCCCTTACGGAGCCCGTCGGCAGCGGCAGCGAAGCGGCGGCGTAGAGCATGCCGAGTTCGCCATCGTGCAGCTCCCGCCAGGTCCCCGGGCGCAACTTGCGCTCCAGCCGCACCGGCCCGTAGCGCACGCGGATCAGCCGGCTGACGGTGACGCCGAGCGCCTCCCACAGGCGCCGCACCTCGCGCTTGCGCCCCTCGCGCAGCACCACGTGGTACCAGTGGTTTGCACCTTCCCCACCCGCGATGGTCACGCTGTCGAACGCGGCGGGGCCGTCGTCGAGTGTCACCCCCTGGGTCAGCCGCTGCAGGTCGGCGTCGGCGACCTCGCCGAGCACGCGCACCGCGTACTCGCGCTCGACCTCGCTCGAAGGGTGCATCAGCTTGTGCGCGAGGGTGCCGTCGCTGGTCAACAGCAGCAGGCCGGCGGTGTTCAGGTCGAGGCGCCCCACCGCGACCCAGCGCCCGCCGGGCAGCCGCGGCAGTGCGGCGAACACGGTCGGGCGGCCGTCGGGGTCGCGCCGCGCGACCACCTCGCCGACCGGCTTGTGGTAGGCGATCACGCGGGCCGCGGGTATGCGCTCTGGGGTCACCCGCAGCGGGCGGCCGTCGAGGCTGAAACGCTCGCGCCCGGTGACCGCCTGGCCGGCGACCGCGGGCTTGCCGTCGACGCTCAGCCGACCGGCGGCGATCCAGCCCTCGATCTCGCGGCGCGAGCCGAGCCCGACCCGCGCGAGCAGCTTCTGCAGGCGCTCCGGCGGCGGCGCGGCGGCGTCAGTGGAGGGGCTGGTCCGGGGTGCGCGCTTCTGGCGCGTCGCCCCCGGCTTGCGCGGTCGGTTCATGCCCGGGCGTCTCCTCTGCGGGGGCCTCGGCGAACAGCTCCGCGTCCCCGGGTGGTGCGGGTTGGCGTGCCCCGTCGTCGCCGCCGAGCTCGAGCTCGGCGGTCAGGCCGTCGATCTCGCGCAGCTCGGCCAGCGTCGGCAGCTGGTCGAGGCTCTGCAGGCCGAAGTAGTCGAGGAACTTGCGCGTGGTGCCGTACATCGCCGGCTTGCCGGGGACGTCGCGGTAGCCGACCACGCGGACCCACTCGCGCTCGAGCAGCGTGCGCATGATCGAGCTGCTGATGCTGACGCCGCGGACCTCCTCGATCTCGCCGCGGGTGATCGGCTGGCGGTAGGCGACCAGCGCCAGGGTCTCGAGCAGCGCGCGCGAGTAGCGGCTCGGGCGCTCCTCCCACAGCCGCGACACCCACGGCGACAGCGCCGCGCGCGACTGGATGCGCCAGCCGCTGCCGACCTGCACCAGCTCGATGCCGCGGCCGGCGTAGTCCGCCTCCAGCGCCTGCAGCGCCTGGCGCAGCGCCGGGCGGTCGGGCGGGTCGCCGTCGGCGAACAGCAGTTCGAGCTGCTCGAGGTCGAGCGGGCGGCCGGCGGCCAGCAGCGCGGCCTCGAGGATGTTCTTCAGCTGGTCGATCTCCATCTTTCGGATCCCGTCGGTCTAGGCTTCGGGCTCGATCGCGTGGCCGGTGGCGCGCACGTGGATCGGTCCGTAGGGGTCGGTCTGCACGATCTCCACCAGGGTCGCCTTGAGCAGCTCGAGGATCGCCAGCATCGACACCACGACGCCGGAGCGCCCCTCCTCGGGCTTGAACAGGGCGACGAACTCGGTGAACTGCTCGCGCCGCAGCCGGGTCAGCAGCTGCGACATGCGCTCGCGCACCGACAGCGGCTCGCGCTCGATCTGGTGGTGCGAGAACATCTCCGCGCGCCTGAGCGCGACGGCCAGCGCGGCCAGCACCTCGCGCAGCTCGACCTGCGGTTCGACCTTGGCCACCTGCTTCTCGGCGACCTCGACCAGGCCGACGAAGACGTCGCGCTCGAGCCGCGGCAGCTCGTCGAGATCCTCCGCCGCCTGCTTGAAGCGCTCGTACTCCTGCAGCCGGCGCACCAGCTCGGCGCGCGGGTCCTCGTCCTCCTCGCCTAGCGACTGCGGCCGCGGCAGCAGCATGCGCGACTTGATCTCGGCCAGCATGGCGGCCATGACCAGGTATTCAGCCGCCAACTCCAGGCGCAGATCCTTCATCAGATCCACATAGACCATGTACTGACGGGTGATCGCCGCGATTGGGATATCAAGGATATCGAGA
>DATCZX010000320.1:0-12486 GCA_036525695.1 Gammaproteobacteria bacterium
AGGACGGCTTTCGCTACCACGCGCGCGACGTCGCCATCCTGCGCGCCAGCCGCAGCGGCATCCCGGTGCTGCTCGGCTCGGCGACGCCGTCGCTGGAGTCGCTGCACAACGTCGCGCGCGGGCGCTACCGCGCGCTGCGCCTGCCCGAGCGCGCCGGCCCGGCGGTGCCGCCGCGGGTCGAGCTGGTCGACCTGCGCGGCAAGCCGCTGCAGGCCGGGCTCTCGGAGAGCCTGCTCAACGCGCTCGACGAGGTCCTCGGCGCCGGCGCGCAGGCGCTGGTCTACCTCAACCGGCGCGGTTACGCGCCGACGCTGCTGTGCCACGCCTGCGGCTGGCTGGCCAGCTGCCGGCGCTGCGACGCGCGGATGACGCTGCACCTCGAGCGGCAGCGGCTGTGCTGCCACCACTGCGGCAGCGAACGCCGGCCCGACACCCGCTGCCCGGAGTGCGGCGGCGGCGAGCTGCGCCCGGTCGGGCTCGGCACCGAGCGCCTCGAGGGGCTGCTCGCCGAGCGCTACCGCGAGCACGGCGTGCTGCGCATCGACCGCGACACCACGCGCCGTCGCGGCAGCCTGGTGGCAAAGCTCAACGCGGTGCGCGACGGCCGCTACCGCCTGCTGGTCGGCACGCAGATGCTGGCCAAGGGCCACGACTTCCCGGCGGTGACGCTGGTCGGCGTGGTCAACGCCGACGCGGGGCTGTTCAGCACCGACTTCCGTGCCGCCGAGCGGGTGGCCCAGCAGGTGGTGCAGGTGATCGGCCGTGCCGGGCGCGCCAGCGACCCGGGGCGGGTGCTGGTGCAGACCCACCACCCCGACCACCCGTTGCTGCGCTCGCTGCTCGAGCACGGCTACCACGCCTTCGCCACCGCGGCGCTGGCCGCGCGCGCCGCGGCCGGCCTGCCGCCGGCGGGGCACCTGGCGTTGCTGCGGGCCGAGGCCGCCAGCCTGGATGCCGCGCTCGACTTCCTCGCGCTGGCCCGCGCACGCCTGCCCTGCGGGGCGGGCGAGGGGGTCGAGGTGTGGGGCCCGGTCGCGGCACCGATGCCGCGCAGGGCAGGGCGCTACCGCGCCCAGCTGCTGCTCCAGGCCGAGCGGCGCGAGGCGCTGCAGCACTGCCTGCACGGCTGGCTGGGGCAGCTCGAGGGGTTGCCGGCGGCGCGGCGGGCGCGCTGGTCGCTGGACGTCGACCCGATCGAACTCTACTGAACCGCGGCGCTATAATGGTGCGCCGCACCAGCTACCCGCGCTGATCCGCCGCCGCTAACCCCACGCCGACAGGAAGCACGCACGCATGGCCAAGGATTTCGCCCGCGCGCCCGCCCACCGGGCCGGGCGCGGCCCGCAGCCCCAGCGCCACTCGGCCCGGGGCCCGTTCCTGGCCGGGCTCGGGCTGGGTCTCGGGGTCGCCGTGCTGGTGTGGCTGGTCGACCACGGTCACCTGTCGCTGGCGGGCCTGTGGCCGGGCAGCGGCCAGGCGCCGCGCCAGGCCACCCCCGCGGCCAGCGCCCCGGCCGCGCTGCCACGCTTCGACTTCTACACCATCCTGCCGGAGATGGAGGTGGTGATCCCCGAGGAGAACGCGCAGCCGGCCGCAGCTGCGGCCGCACGGCCGGCGCCGGCGCCGCCGCCAGCAGCGGCCAGCGTGCCGCCCCCGCTGCCGGTCGACGGCGCCGGAAGCTACATCCTGCAGGCGGGCTCGTTCCGCAGCGTGGCCGACGCGGAGGCGCTGAAGGCGTCGCTGGCGCTGCTCGGCTACCAGGCGAGCGTGCAGCGGGTGACCGTCAACCAGGACACCTACCACCGCGTCCGCCTCGGTCCCTACCGCGACCAGGCGGCGGCCAACGCGGTGCGCGCGCGGCTGCACGACAACGCGGTGCAGACGATGCTGCTGCGGCTGAAGGGCTAGGCGCGCGGCAGGCCCGCGCGGGATTCAGTCCTCGAGGTAGGTGTAACCCTCGAGACCGCTGGACAGCGCCTCGAAGTACTCCTCGCGCTGCGCGTCGCTGAGCGGCGCCGCGGCCACGCGCTGCCGGTAGGCGGCTCTCAGGTCCTCGGCGTCGAAGTGCACGTAGCGCAGCACGTCGTCGACGCCGTCCCCCTCGATCGGCATGTTCAGCCGGTAGCCCCCCTGGCCGTCGAGTTCGACGTTGACCGAGTGGGTGTCGCCGAACAGGTTGTGCAGGTCGCCGAGGATCTCCTGGTAGGCGCCGACCAGGAACATGCCCAGGCGGTACGGCTCGCCCGGGCGCAGCGCGTGCAGCTGCAGCGTGCTGTCGATGCCGTCCTCGTTGACGTACTGCTCGACCCGGCCGTCCGAGTCGCAGGTGATGTCGTGCAGCACCGCGCGCCGGGTCGGGCGCTCGGCCAGGCGCTGCAGCGGGACGATCGGGAACACCTGGTCGATCGCCCAGACGTCGGGCACCGACTGGAAGATCGACATGTTGCAGAAGTACTTGTCGGCGAGCTTGTCGATCAGCTCGTCGAGGGCCTCGCGGTGCGCCGGCACCGACGGGTTCAGCCGGCCCACCAGGCGCGTGCGCACCGCGCTGGCGATGCGCTCGGCCAGCGCGCGCTGGGCCAGGTCGAGCAGGCCGTGGTTGAACATCGCCTGCACCTCGGCGAGCCAGTGGCTGGTCTCGTGGTAGGTCTCCAGCAGCGCGCTGGAGTCGACCGTCTGCAGCCGCTCCCAGAGGTTGTGCAGCACCGCCGGGGCGTCGTCGTCGGGCATCGGCGGCGGGGCGAAATCGACCGCGCGGGTGACGTCGACGATGTTGCTGACCAGCACCGCGTGGTGCGCGGTCAGCGCGCGCCCGGACTCGGTGATCAGCAGCGGGTGCGGCAGCTCCTCCTCGTCGCAGACCGCGGCGAGGGCGTTGACCACGCCGTTGGCGTACTCCTGCAGGCTGTAGTTGATCGAGCAGGCGCTGCGCGAGCGGGTGCCCTCGTAGTCGATGCCGAGGCCGCCGCCGACGTCGACGCAGCAGATCGGCACGCCGAGCTTGTGCAGCTCGGCGTAGAAGCGCGCCACCTCGTGCATGCCGTGGTGGATGTCGCGGATGTTGCCCACCTGCGAGCCCAGGTGCATGTGCAGCAGCTGCAGCGAGTCGCCCATCCCCTCCTGGCGCAGGCGGTCGAGCACCTGCAGCACGCCCGAGGCGTTGAGCCCGAACTTGGACTTCTCGCCGCCCGAGTTCTCCCACTTGCCGCGCCCGATCGAGGCCAGCTGCACGCGCACGCCCAGGCGCGGGGTGACGCCGAGGCGGCGCGCCTCGTCGATCACCAGCTCGAGCTCGCCGAGCTTCTCGAGCACGATGAACACGCGCGGCCCCAGCTGCTCGCCGATCAGCGCGAGGCGCACGTACTCGCGGTCCTTGTAGCCGTTGCAGATGACCACGCTGGAGGGGTCGACCAGGCCGAGCACCGCCATCAGCTCCGGCTTGCTGCCGGCCTCGAGGCCGACCTGGCCGGCGCTGAGGATCGCCTCGACGACGCGCCGCTGCTGGTTGACCTTGATCGGGTAGGCCGGGGTGTAGCCGCCGTCGAACTCGGCCGTGGCCATCGCGCGCTCGAAGGCCCCGCGCAGCTGGTGCACGCGGTCCTGGAGGATGTCGGTGAAGCGCACCAGCACCGGCAGCGGCAGGCCGTCGGCGATCACCCGCTCGGTGACGCGGTGCAGGTCGATTCGGGTGGCGTCGCGGCCCGGCCTGGGGATCACCTGGACGTGGCCCTCGGGGCCGACGTCGAAGTAGCCGTCACCCCAGTGCGCGATGCTGTAGGCCGCGCGTGCCTGCTCTATGTCCCAGTCCTGCACCATCCCCGGTCCCTCGTCGAATTCGGCGGGCAGAGTAAAAGATTATGCAGCGCAGCGAAAGCGCCAGGTGCGCGCGGAGGCCGGGGTGCAGGGCGGGGTGGTTGGCTGCCGGCGGCGGTCCGGCTACTTGCACCAGTAGTCGATCGACAGCTGCAGTTTCTGCAGGTGCAGCTTGCGCTCCTCTTCGTCGAGGTAGCGCCGGGCCCCCTGCGCGTCGAGCTCGTAGAGGCGGTCCGCCGCCTCCGCCGCGGCCAGCTGCTCGCGGAAGTCGCTGCACTGGCGGGCGCGGTGCTCTTGGTTCGGGTCGGACTGGGCGTTGCCGGCGGCATCCTGCGGCGGGCCCCGCCACGGCTCGGGCGGCCGGATCACCTCGACCTCGCCCTCGCGCGGCCGCTGGTCCTCGTAGTGGGTGGCGCCCTGCTTGTCGGTCCACTTGTAGATCGGTGCGGCGTGCCCGGTGGCGGTCAGCAGCAGCAGGGCACAGAGCGGCCAGTAACGGAACATCGGGATCTGCCTCCTTGTGTCGGTCAAGGGTAGCGCAGCCGTGTCCGTGGGTAAATCGAGCCCCCCGGGGGCGTGCGGTGGAAAAAACACGCGGGCGCCGCAGCGCCCGCGTGGGTTGACGGGAACGGGAGGTCAGCTCGAGACGAACTCGGGGTAGGCCTCGAGGCCGCAGTCGGCCAGGTCCATGCCGCTGTACTCCTCCTCCTCGGTGACGCGGATGCCCATGCTCGCCTTCAGCAGGCCCCAGACGACCAGGCTGGCGATGAACACCCAGGCGAAGATCGCGGCGATGCCGATCAGCTGCGCGGTCAACGTCGCCTCGTCGTTGCTCAGCGTCACCGCGAGCAGGCCCCAGATGCCGACCACGCCGTGGACCGAGATCGCGCCGACCGGGTCGTCGAGGCGCAGCCGGTCCATCGTGGTGATCGCGAACACCACCAGGATCCCGCCGATCGCACCGATCAGCGAGGCCATGCCGGGAGTCGGCGTCAGCGGTTCGGCGGTGATCGCGACCAGGCCGGCCAGCGCGCCGTTCAGCGCCATGGTCAGGTCCGACTTGCCGAAGCGCAGCTTGGCGGCGATCAGCGCGGCGACCAGGCCGGCCGCGGCGGCGGCGTTGGTGTTGACGAACACCAGCGCGACCGCGTTGGCCTCCTCGACGTTCGACACCTTCAGCTCGGAGCCGCCGTTGAAGCCGAACCAGCCGAGCCACAGGATGAAGGTGCCGAGCGTGGCCAGCGGCATGTTCGCGCCCGGGATCGCGTGGATCTCGCCCTTCGGTCCGTACTTGCCCTTGCGCGCGCCGAGCAGCAGGACCCCGGCCAGCGCCGCGGCGGCACCGGTCAGGTGCACCACGCCGGAGCCGGCGAAGTCGAGGAAGCCGAGCTGGTCGAGGAACCCGCCACCCCACTTCCAGAAGCCCTGCACCGGGTAGATGAAGCCGGTCATGACGATCGCGAAGACCAGGAACGCCCACAGCTTCATCCGCTCGGCCACGGCGCCGGAGACGATCGACATCGCGGTGGCGACGAACACGACCTGGAAGAAGAAGTCGGACATGGTCGAGTAGTACGGCGCGTCGTCGCCGCCGGCGAGCACCGACGCGGTGCTGTTGTCCTCGCCGAGCAGGAACGAGATGCCGGGGATCACGCTGTTGATCGAGTCGCCGTACATGATGTTGTACCCGACCAGCAGGTACATGATGCAGGCGATCGCGTACAGCGCGACGTTCTTGGTCAGGATCTCGGTGGTGTTCTTGGCGCGCACCAGGCCCGCCTCGAGCATGGCGAACCCGGCCGCCATCCACATCACCAGGGCGCCCGACATCAGGAAGTAGAAAGTGTCGAGGGCGTAGCTCAGTTCGGTTATCGCTTCCACGGTAAGTCCTCCGTAGCGTGCAGTCAGAGCGCCGCCGAACCGGCCTCGCCGGTGCGGATGCGGATGACGTTTTCGAGGTCGGTGACGAAGATCTTGCCGTCACCGATCTTGCCGGTCTGTGCCGACGTGCTGAGGGCATCGATGACCTGCTCGAGCTGGTCGTCGTCGACGGCGATCTCCAGCTTGATCTTGGGCAGGAAGTCGACCACGTACTCGGCACCGCGGTAGAGCTCGGTGTGGCCTTTCTGCCGGCCGAAGCCCTTGACCTCGCTGACGGTGATGCCGCGCACGCCGATCTCGGAGAGCGCCTCGCGGGCGTCGTCGAGCTTGAACGGCTTGATCACTGCGCTGATTAATTTCATCGCGGCCTCCTGGTAGGCAATGGGCTTCAGAAGCTCTTCGACACGGTCAGCACGGCACGCCCGTCCGCCAGGTCGCCGAACAGGTCCTCGCCGTCGCCGTTGGTGTCGGTGTAGCTCAGGTCCCAGTCGAGGCCGACGAAGCTGGTGCTGACGCCGAGCTTCCAGTCGATGTAGCCGTCCGGATCGGCACCGGTGTCGCTGAGGTCGTAGTAGCCGACCGCGGCGGCCAGCGTGAAGCCGTTGATCTCGTGCTCCCCGCCGAGGCTGTAGTAGATGGCGTCATCGCCGGAGTTGATGAAGTCGGAGGTGTAGTTGATGGCGAAGCTGACGGGGCCGTAGCTCAGGCCAGCGTTGAACTCGAGCCAGTCGATGTCCACGCCCGGATCGGTCTCCGGGTACATGTAGTAGATGAGACCAACGCTGTAGCCGATGCCGTTACCGAACTCGCCGCCGTAGCTGGCGTAGAGATCGAGTTCCATGTCGGCACCGTCGTCGTCGATATCACCGGTCTCGTAGAAATCGACGTTCGAGGCCCAGACGCCGGCGGCGAAACCGCTGTCGTGGGCGTAGTCGAAGCCGCCCTGGATCGCGGGGTCCTCGAGGGTCTGCGAGACCCCGCGCCAGACGTAGTCGCTGGTCAGGGCGACGTTGGCCGAGATCTCGGCGTTGGCGAGCATTGGGGCGGCCAGCAGGCCGGCGGCGAGGGACGATCGGATCAACTTGTGCATCGTGGTGCTCCTGTCTTGGTTACCAAAGCCATGCCCATCCAGGGCGGGGTTCCTCTGGGCAACCCGAAGCACCAGCCGTGCCAAAATGGTAAATATCAATTAATACATATAGATGTGGATTTCATCGAGGCATTATTGCTGCGCCGCAGCACCAGCGTGGACCGTCGGTCCCGGGGCTTGCACCGTGCCGGTGCAGCTCGCGGGGGCGCCACGCCGCGCTTGTCGGTAGGGCATGCGCTACCTAAAGTTGGGTGCTGTGACACCGACGGGGCGGGACGCGATGTTCGAACCTAAACAGCTCGACGAACTGGCACGCAGGCTGGCGGAGTTGCTGCCGCCCGGGGTGCGCGAGATGCAGAAGGACGTGGAGCGAAACTTCCGTGCCGTGCTGCAATCCGCCTTCGCGCGCATGGAGCTGGTCAACCGCGACGAGGTCGACCGCCTGACCGACATGCTGGTGCGGACGCGCACGCGGCTCGAGGAACTCGAGGAGCGGGTCGCCGCGCTCGAGCACCCCGGCAGCGCGACCGCGCCGGAGGCGGATCCGCCCGCCGGTTGAGACCACCGCCCGGCCAGGGACGGCCGCGGCGACAGCGCGATTATTCCAGGGAGGGAAGATGACGCTGGCGATCGTTCACACCCGTGCACGGGTGGGTATCAGCGCACCCGAGGTCACCGTCGAGGTGCACCTGACGCCGGGACTGCCCGGCTTCTCCATCGTCGGCCTGCCCGAGGCCGCGGTGCGCGAGAGCAAGGACCGCGTGCGCGGGGCGCTGCTGAGCAGCCGCTTCGACTACCCGGCGCGGCGCATCACCGTCAACCTGGCCCCCGCCGACCTGCCCAAGGAGGGCGGCGGGTTCGACCTGCCGATCGCGCTCGGGATCCTTGCCGCCTCGGGCCAGGTGCCGATGCAGCCGCTGCAGGAGCACGAGTTCCTCGGCGAGCTGGCGCTGTCGGGAACCCTGCGCCCGGTCGGCGGGGTGCTGCCGGCGGCGCTGGCCGCGAGCGCCAGCGCGCGGGCCCTGGTCGTCGCCCGCGAGAACCTGGCCGAGGCCGGCTGCGTGCCCGAGGCCACGGTCTTCGGCGGCAGCCACCTGGTCGAGATCTGCGGCTTCCTGCGCACCCGCTCCGGCCTGGCCGTCCCGGCGGCGCAGGCCAGCCCAGCGTCGCCGCAGTCAGCGCATGATCTCGCCGACGTGCGCGGGCAGCAGCACGCCCGCCGCGCCCTCGAGGTGGCCGCCGCCGGCGGTCACAACCTGCTGCTGATCGGGCCGCCCGGCAGCGGCAAGACCATGCTCGCCAGCCGGCTGCCCTCGGTGCTGCCCCCGCTGGATGCACGGGAAGCGCTGCAGGTCGCCGCGGTCAACTCGGTGAGCAGGGCCGGCTGGCAGGCCGAGGCGTGGGGGCGGCGACCGTTCCGCGCGCCGCACCACTCGGCCTCGGCGGTGGCGCTGGTCGGTGGCGGTAGCCAGCCGCGCCCGGGAGAGGTCTCGCTGGCCCATCACGGCGTGCTGTTCCTCGACGAACTGCCCGAGTTCGAGCGCCGCGTGCTGGAGATGCTGCGCGAGCCGCTCGAGAGCGGCCGGGTCAGCGTCGCGCGCGCGGCCGGCTGCGTCGAGTTCCCGGCGCGCTTC
Source organism: Gammaproteobacteria bacterium (assembly GCA_036525695.1). GTDB lineage: Bacteria > Pseudomonadota > Gammaproteobacteria > QNFN01 > QNFN01 > DATCZX01. The sequence continues at coordinate 8,419 of DATCZX010000320.1, forward strand.
CAGCTGGTCGCGGCGATGAACCCGTGCCCGTGCGGTTACCTCGGCAGTCAACGCTGCCACTGCAGCGCGGAGCAGGTGCGACGCTACCGGGCACGCCTCTCGGGGCCGCTGCTCGACCGGATCGACATGCACGTCGAGGTGCCCCCGGTCGACGAGGTGGTGCTGTTCGAGCGTGCGGCCCACGGTGAAGCGAGCGCGGCCGTCGCCGCGCGGGTCGCCGCGGCGCGGTCGCGGCAACTGGCCCGCGCGGGTTGCCTGAACCACCTGCTCGCAGGCGCGGCGCTCGAGTCGGCGTGCGCGCTCGGTTCGGCCGAGACGCAGCTGCTGCAGCGCGCACTGCGCCAGCTCGGGTTGTCGGCGCGCGCCCTGCACCGGATCCTGCGGGTCGCGCGCACGGTGGCCGACCTCGCCGAGGCTGACCGGGTCGACGCCACGCACCTGGCCGAGGCCCTCGGCTACCGCCGCCTCGACCGCGAACGTGCCGTGCCAACTTGATTCGCCTGGGGCATGCGGCTACATTGAGCCGCCTCCCCGCGCCCGTAGCTCAGTTGGATAGAGTGTCGGCCTCCGAAGCCGAAGGTCACAGGTTCGAATCCTGTCGGGCGCGCCACTCTCCGCCAGTGCACCTCCATCGGCAAGGCCGCCGCGCAGCTGAGCGCGTGATTCGAGCCGGTGACCGTAGCAAGCGAAAAGTCACGGGTTCGACCACCCGGCGCAGCCGGGGCGAGTCGAACCGTTGCGCGGCCCGGTCGCGCAAGCCATCGGGCTGAGCGAGCGCGGCGCGGCGCGCAGGCGGCAGTCACGCGTGCAGCGGGTGCCGGGTACGGCGCGGTGATCTGAAAAGGATTCGCTGTCCCCGTGTAAAGCCGTTGATTATACTAAGCGCCTACGGGGGGACGCCGCGCCCTGACGCGCATGAACCAAGCCGACAAATACCAGCCCTACGTCTATCTCGTCCTCTGTTTCCTGCTGATCGGGGCGCACGAGCTGGTCTATGTCCGCGTGGGGCGGACGACCGAGTTCGTCGTGCTGATGCTGGTCGAGCTGGGCGGCCTGCTGGCCAGCGCGGCGCTGATCCATTACCTGCTCGTGCCGTCGCTGGAACGGATCGCCTCGTTCCGCCGCCGGCGCTTGAGCTGGTTTGTCTTCGATGCATTGCTCTACCTCGGCGTGGCCCTGGGCCTGCTGCTGCTGGACGCGCAGTTCGTCGGACACCGTTTCGGCGAGGTCAAGGACCTGGCGCTCGGCGTCGTGGTGCTGGGCTATTTCGCGGTGATCGACAACGCGCTGGCGCGCCAGCTGCACTGGTTCCACACCGACCAGATCACCGTCGAGGGCGGGTTCACCGTGGTGCCGTTGGCGCAGAAGTTCAGCGTGGTGTTGACCTTCACCATCCTGATCACCGCGATCACCATCTCGCTCAGCGCGTACCACCTGCTCTCGGGCGAGCTGGTCAACGCCGACCAGCTCGAGCGGCTGCCGCAGCAGTTCCTGGTCGAGGTGATGTTCATCTTCGCCGCGATCCTGGCGCTGCTGCTGCGCCTGATCCACAGCTACACGCGCAACATCCACGCCTTCCTGCAGGGGCAGATGGAGGTGTTGCAGGGGATCCAGGAGGGGCGGCTCGACCGGCGGGCGCCGATCATGTCGCAGGACGAACTGGGCCTGGTCGCGGTGCAGATCAACGCGATGATCGAGCACCTGCGCGACCGCGACCGGTTGCACAAGACCCTGGAGAAGGTGGTCGGCTCCAACATCATGGAGAAGCTGCTGACCACCGACGACGAGACCCTGAAACGGGGCCAGGAGGACGACGTCGCGATCATGTTCTGCGACATGCGCGACTTCACCAGCATGAGCGAGGCCTCCTCGTCGGAGGAGATCATCATGTTCCTGAACAGCTTCTTCTCCGACCTCAGCGAGATCGTCTCGCGGCACAACGGCACGATCAACAAGTTCATGGGTGACGCGGTGCTGGCGGTCTACGGCCTCGAGGGGAGCGGCAACCCGGTCGAGGACGCCGTCGACAGCTCGCTCGAGATCCTCGAGCACACCCAGCAGTTCATCCTGCCCGATGGCACCCACCCCGAGATGGGCGCGGGGATCCACTACGGCACCGTGGTCGCCGGAACCATCGGCTCGGAACAGCGCTACGAGTACACCTTCCTCGGCGACGCGGTGAACACCGCGAGCCGCCTCGAGGGGCTGACCAAGCGGATGAAGTACCGCGTGATCATCTCCAGCGACGCCTACGAACAGCTGCCGGAGGGCGGCAAGCGGCGGTTCCTGGACCTGGGCAACCAGCGGGTGCGCGGCAAGAACGAGCCGTTGCACGTCTTCGGGACCGAGGAGAAGTAGCCGCGCGGCGCGGCGGGCGCGAAACCCGCGGGTTCAGAACATGAACTCGCGCAGCATGTATTTCTTCAGGTCGATGCCGTAGGAGTTGGGCTGCAGCACCCGCCGGATGGCGTAGCGCGCGGCGGTCGGCGTGTTGCGGTAGAGCTTCAGGTTGACGATGTTGGGCGGGTAGATCGGCTGCTTCGCGGTGTCGCGGACCAGCATCAGCTTGGGCAGCAGGTGGTTGTCGGACTCCACCGAGATCACCACCCCCACCTCGCCCGAAACGAGTTCCACCACCGTGCCGATCGGGTAGATGCCGAGGCACTGGATGAAGCGCTCGGTCAGGTCGCCGTCGAAGAACGTGTTGCGGTACTCGTACATGTTCTTCAGCGCGTCGGTGCTGGTCATGAAGCGCTTGCCGCGGGCCACGTGGGTCAGCCGGTCGTAGACGTCGATGATCCCGACGATGCGCGCGAAGCGGCTGATCTCCTCGCCCGTGAGCCCGCGCGGGTAACCCTTGCCGTTGATCTTCTCGTGGTGGGTCAGCGCCACCTCGATCGCACTGGTCGGGATGCCCTGGGTCTCGCGCAGGATCTCGGCCCCGTAAGTGGTGTGGGATTGCATCTCCCGGGTCTGCTCCGGGGTCAGCCCGTAGCGTTTCTTCAGGATCTCGGACGGCACCCGCGTCTCGCCGATGTCGTGCAGCAGCGCGCCGATCCCGAGCTCCTGCAGCGCCGCCTCGGCCATGCCGAGGAAACGGCCGAACGCCAGCGCCAGCGTGCAGACGTTCATGCTGTGGGTGATCTCGCTCTCGTCGTACGCCTTCAGGCTGCTCAGCAGCATCAGCGCGTCCGGATTGCGGATGATGCTCCCGAGCATCTCGGTGACCACGCTCTTGGTCTCGGCGTTGTCGAGGGCGTTGCCGAGGCGGACGTCCTCGAACACCCGGGTGACCGAGGAGAGGGCGTTGCTGTGGATCGCCTCGGCGTCCTCGATCTCCTCCTCGAAGGTCTTGATGTACGGGCGCCGCGCGCCGGCCTGGGTGCCCTCGTCGCTGCCGGCGAGCAGGCGGCTGCGGGTGGCGGGGTCGGGCAAGTCGGACTTCTCGAGGTCGACGAAGACGAACGCGCAGGTCTCGCGCACGTCCTTGAGCTCGGCGTCGTTGCCGATCTTGAAGCCCTGGAACAGGAAGTGGCTCTGCAGCCACGGGCGATCGAGTTCCGCGACGAACATGCCGATCTGCAGGTCCTTGGTTTCTACCTTCTTGCGCATGTCAGTGACGGCGGGCGCTCAAGATCCATCGACGCGGACGGGCATTGTACTGCGCTGGCCGAGGGTCAGGTAGGGGTAGCTTCCGCGGCGCGGCCCGCGTGCTGCCGGCGGGCGTCAGTGGCGCCGCGCGATGGCGTCGATATGCCGCAGCTTGCCCCGGCCGCGCAGGCGGTAGAAGCGGCGCAACTCGCGCACCGCCGCGGCCGAGGGTCGCGGCTTGAGCAGGCGCCGCTGCAGGTAGTGGCAATAGTGCGCCGCATAGCGGTTGGCGACATCGTAGCGTTGCCGCTCCGGGTGGCTGAGCGCCGCGGCGATGCGGCAGTGGCGGAAGAGCCGCGCGTGCAGCCCGCGAGACGGCGCGCGGTGGCCCTGCTCGCCGAGCAGCTGCACGCTGAGCACGAACTTGTCGACCTCCGCCTGCAGCTCGAGTTCCAGGCGGCTGACCGGGCGCTCGTA
>DATCZX010000321.1:0-8452 GCA_036525695.1 Gammaproteobacteria bacterium
GGCAGCGCCGCGCGCAGGCGCGGCAGCAGCTCGACCGCGATCCGGGTCGCCGTGTGCATGCCGAGGAAGATCGCCACCAGCCGCGCCCCGGCGAACGCCGCGAGGTCGAGCTTCTGCCGCGACAGGTCGACGCAGTGCACCGCGAAACCCTCGCGCCGCAGCCAGGCGACCGGTTCGGCCAGCGCGAACGGCTGCCGACCGAGCTCGTACGGGTTGACCAGCACCACGCGCATCCCCGCGCGCGGCGACGGCTCGATGCGCCCGACGCGGCGGACGGTTGCGCAGGCGGAGGGGTCGGGCATCTGCTCTCTCTCTTCGTGCATCGCCGCAACTGCAGCAGACCGCGACTATACCGCAGCGCTCACCGGCAGCAGCCACACATCCGCTGGGCCCACGCACGTTGCGCCCGCGCGGCCCGGCGCTGCTAGACTCGACGGCCCCGACGCCAGCTGGACGCAACCATGCGCGAACACGACTTCCTCGCCTTCGGTGCCGGGGGCTTCCGCCGCGTCGCCTACGCCGCCTGGGGTGCCCCGGAGGCGGCCGAGACCGTCGTCTGCGTGCACGGCCTGACCCGCAACGGCCGCGACTTCGACTTCCTCGCCGCGGCGCTGGCCGGCCCCGGGCGCCGGGTGATCTGCCCCGACGTCGCCGGTCGCGGGCGCAGCGACTGGCTGGCCGACCCGAGCCAGTACGCCTACCCCACCTACATGAACGACATGGCGATGCTGCTGGCGCACCTCGACGCGCGCTCGGTCGACTGGGTCGGCACCTCGATGGGCGGGCTGATCGGGCTGTTCCTGGCGATCCAGCCCAACACCCCGATCCGCCGCCTGGTGCTCAACGACATCGGCGCGCAGATCCCGCAGGCGGCGCTGGCGCGGATCGCCGGCTACGTCGGCCTCGACCGGGTGTTCGACAGTGCCGCGGCGGCGCTCGAGCACCTGAAGTCGATCCAGTCCGGCTGGGGCGCGCTGAGCGACGCGCAGTGGGCGCACATGGCACGCCACGGCCTGCGCCAGGATAGCGCCGGCGGCTGGCGGCTCGGCCACGACCCCGGGATCCTCGCCGGCCTCGGCGACCCGCAGGAGGTGCAGCTGTGGCCGGCCTGGCAGGCGCTGCGCTGCCCGGTGCTGCTGCTGCACGGGGCGCAATCCGACGTGCTGACGGCGGAGACGGTCGCGCGGATGGGTGAATCCGGGCCGCCGCTGAGCGTGGTCAGCTGGCCCGGCATCGGTCACGCGCCGTCGCTGATGGACCCGGCGCAGATCGCCACGGTGCGCGACTGGCTGGCGACGACGCCGGCCTGAGGTCAGCCGCCGGTGCTCGCTGCCGAGAGCGCCTCGCCGCGGAAGTAGGCGCGCTCGACCTCGTCGTGCAACTCGATGAAGTCGCGCTGCAGGCGGTCGATGAATTCGTGCAGCGCGCGCGCGTCCATCTCGCTGACGTCGGTGTCCAGCAGCGTGCGGCTGATCCGCGCGACCAGCTTGCGCGGCCGCTCGCTGTGCACCTCGAGCACGGCCAGGCCCTCCCCCACCGCGCCCAGCGTGTGCAGCACCGAGCGCGGGAACTCGCCGTGCTGGAACAGGAAGCGGCGCACGTCGCCCTGGCGCACCGACGCCTGCATGCTGCGCCGGTACATCTGGTAGCCGGTCAGCGACTTGAGCACGCTGACCCACTGGATGTTCTCGAACGGCCGCAGCTCGACCGGCGCGTCGTCGAGCAGCGAGGCCGAGCGCACGTCGATGATGCGCGTGGTCATGTCGGCGCGCTCGAGGTTGCGGCCGATGCGCATGAACTGGTAGCCGGCGTCGTGGTTCATCGTGCCGACCAGCAGCCCGGTCAGCGTCTGCACGCTGAGGATCACCTGTTTCAGGTAGGCGTGGCGCCCTTTCTTGGTCAGGCCGACGTTGACCTCGTCGCGGGCGTAGAGGTAGAGCTCGTTGAGCAGTTCCCACACCTCGCGCGGAACGATGTCGCGGATCGTCCGGCAGTTCTCGCGCGCGGCGCGCAGCGAGGCGAGGATCGCCCCCGGGTTGTCCATGTCGGCGATCAGGAAGCGCACCACGTTGCGCTCGCTGGGTTCGGCGTAGCGCTCGCGGAACAGCCCCGCGCTGCCGGTGATCTCGATCAGCGGCTCCCACCCCGGGGCGATGCCGCGCGGCAGGTCGAGCAGCAGGTTGGCGTTGACGCCGACCAGCCGCGCGGTGTTCTCGGCGCGCTCGATGTAACGCGCCATCCAGTACAGGTTCTCGGCTACTCGCGACAGCATCGGCTCACCTCTGCTCCGTATCGACGACCCAGGTGTCCTTGCTCCCGCCGCCCTGCGAGGAGTTGACCACCAGCGAGCCCTTGCGCAGCGCCACCCGGGTCAGGCCGCCCATGGTGACGTGGGTGCGCTTCGCGCTGAGGATGAACGGCCGCAGGTCGACGTGGCGCGGCTCGACGTGCCTGCCGATCACCGTCGGCACGGTCGACAGCTTCAGCGCCGGCTGCGCGATGTAGTTGCGCGGGTGCTTGCGCACCAGCTCGGCGAAGGTCTCGCGCTCGGCCTTGGTCGACGCCGGCCCGACCAGCATGCCGTAGCCGCCCGACTCGTTGGCCGGCTTGACCACCAGCTTCTCGAGGTTCGCCAGCACGTGCTCGCGCTCCTTCGGGTCGGTGCACAGGTGCGTCGGCACGTTGGGGATGATCGGGTCCTGGTCGAGGTAGTACTTGATGATCTGCGGCACGTAGTAGTAGACCACCTTGTCGTCGGCGACCCCGGCGCCGGGCGCGTTGGCCAGCGCGACGTTGCCGGCCTTCCACGCACGCAGCAGGCCCGGCACGCCGAGCGCGGAATCGGGCCGGAACGCCTCCGGGTCGAGGAACAGGTCGTCGATCCTGCGGTAGATCACGTCGACCCGCTCGAGCCCGCTGATCGTGCGCATGTAGACGCAGTCGTCGTCGCCGACCACCAGGTCGCGCCCCTCGACCAGCTCGCAGCCCATCTGCTGCGCCAGGTAGCTGTGCTCGAAGTAGGCCGAGTTGTAGATCCCGGGCGTCAGCACCACCACCTCGGGCACGTCGATGTCACGCGGCGACAGCGCGGCCAGCGTGTCGAACAGCTGCGATGGGTAGTCGTCGACCGGCAGCGGCGCGTAGTCCTCGAACAGCTCGGGGAAGACCCGCTTGGTGACCAGCCGGTTCTCCAGCATGTAGGAGACGCCGGACGGGACGCGCAGGTTGTCCTCGAGCACGTAGATGGTGCCGTCGGCATCGCGCACCAGGTCGGAGCCGCAGATGTGCGCCCAGACCCCCAGCGGCGGGCTGACGCCGATGCACTGCGGGCGGAAGTTGGCCGACTCGGCGAGGATCTCGGCCGGGAACACCCCGTCGCGGATGATCCTCTGCTCGTGGTAGAGGTCGTCGATGAACAGGTTCAGCGCCTGCACCCGCTGCTTCAGGCCGGCCTCGACCCGGCTCCACTCCTTCAGCGCGAGGATCCGCGGGATGATGTCGAACGGCCACGCGCGGTCGATCGTGCCCTCGGTCTCGGAGTAGACGGTGAAGGTGATGCCCATGCCCTTGATCGCCAGCTCCGAGGCGGCCTGGCGTGCCGCCAGCTCCTCCTCGTCCATCTGTGCGAGCAGGCGCACCAGCATGCGCGCCGGGGCGCGCGGGTTGCATTTCGGCGTGATCAGCTCGTCGTACAGCTCGCCGACCGGGTAGCTCTTGAAATTGATGCTCATGGGCGTGGTGTGTAGCGCAGGTCCAGGGTGTGGGGGTGATCGCCGGCCGGCTCCTCGGGCGGCGGCTGGAACCGCCCCGGGGTGTGGCCGGCCGGCACGAAGCGCGCGAGGCGGCGCGCCTCGGCCTCGTTGGCGTTGACCGGGAAACGCTCGTAGTTGCGCCCGGCCGGGTGCATCACGTGGTAGGTGCAGCCGCCCAGCGAGCGGGCGTTCCAGGCGTCGACCAGGTCGAAGGTCAGCGGGCTGTGCACGCCGATCGTCGGGTGCAGCCCGGAGGTCGGCTGCCACGCCTTGAAGCGCACCCCGGCGACCATCTCGCCGCGGTTCGCGGTCGGGCGCAGCGGCACGCGGCGGCCGTTGCAGGCGACCACGTGGCGACCCTCGGTGAGCCCGCGCACCTTGACCTGCAGGCGCTCCACCGAGGAGTCGACGAAGCGCGAGGTGCCGTGCGCGGTGACCTCCTCGCCGAGCACGTGCCAGGGCTCGATCGCCAGGCGCAGCTCGAGCTCGACGTCACCGAGCTGGATGCGGCCGAAGCGCGGGAAGCGGAACTCGTGGAAGGCGTCGAACCAGTGGCTGCGGAACGGGTAGCCCCAGCGCTCGAGGTCGGCGACGACATCCCTGAGGTCGCTCTCGACGTAGTAAGGGAGCAGGAAGCGGTCGTGCAGCTCGGTGCCCCAGCGCACCGGCGGCAGCAGGTACGGGTGCGCCCAGAAGCGCGCGACCAGCGCCCGCAGCAGCAGCATCTGCACCGCGCTCATGTCCGCGTGCGGGGGCATCTCGAAGCCGCGGAACTCGACCAGCCCGAGGCGCCCGGTCGGCGAGTCGGGGGAGTAGAGCTTGTCGATGCAGAACTCGGAACGGTGGGTGTTGCCGGTGACGTCGACCAGCAGGTTGCGCAGCAGCCGGTCGGCCAGCCAGGGCCGCTCGCAGTCACCCTGCGGCAGCTGCTGCAGCGCGATCTGCAGCTCGTAGAGGGCATCGTCACGCGCCTCGTCGACGCGTGGCGCCTGCGAGGTCGGGCCGACGAACAGCCCGGAGAACAGGTACGACAGGCTCGGGTGGTGCTGCCAGTAGGTCAGCAGGCTGCCGAGCAGGTGCGGCCGGCGCAGCACCGGGCTGTCCGTCGGGGTCGGGCCGCCGAGGGTCACGTGGTTGCCGCCGCCGGTGCCGGTGTGGCGGCCGTCGAGCATGAACTTCTCGGTGCCGAGGCGCGCCTGGCGCGCCTCCTCGTAGAGCAGCTTGCCGTTGTCGACCAGCTCGCGCCAGGACCCCGTCGGGTGCACGTTGACCTCGATCACGCCCGGGTCCGGGGTCACCGACAGCTGCCGCAGGCGGTGGTCGCGCGGCGGCGGGTAGCCCTCGAGGATCACCGGCAGGCCGGTGTCCCGGGCCGCGGCCTCGACCGCCGCAGCGAGTTCGAGGAAGTGTTCGAGGTGGGTCAGCGGAGGCAGGAAGACGTGCAGCCGGCCGTCGCGCGGCTCGACGCACAGCGCGGTGCGCACCAGCGCACTCCCCTCCTCGTCCAGGTCGGCCGGCGGCTGTTCGTGGATATTCTCGCGCGGCGCCGGTTCGATTTTCGGGACGGCAAAGCGGCGGTGCAGTTCGTCGTCGAACGCGGGGCGGTCGACGCGTGGCTCGAACGGGTCGCGCGGCGGCTCGGTCCGGCGTTGCGCCTCCGGCTCCCAGAGCAACGAGTCGAGCGGCAGGCGCAGGCCCATCGGCGAATCGCCGGGGAGCAGGAACATGGCGCCGCGACGGAAGCGCCAGCGGCTGCTGCGCCAGCGTTCGGCGGCGTTGTCCCAGGCCACCGGCAGCGCGTAGCCGACCACGCGGTCGAGCCCGCGCAGGAACAGCCGGCGCAAGCGGGCACGTTCCAGCGGATCGCGCAGCTTGCTGTCGAGCACGTCGACGTTGTCCGGCAGGGATCCCTCTTTCCACGCGTAGTACATGCCGTCCTCGTGCCCCGGCTGGGCACGCTCGGCAGCGATGCCGAGGTGTTGTGCCAGCGCGCGCACGAAGGTCTCGGCCTGGGGCCGGTCGTGGCCGTAGTCGTGCGTCGGGTCGGCCAGCAGCGGCTGATGGCGCCAGATCGGCTTGCCGTCGCGGCGCCAGAAGCACGACAGTGCCCAGCGTGGCAACGGCTCGCCCGGGTACCACTTGCCCTGGCCGTAGTGCAGCAGCCCCTCGGGGGCGTAGACGCGCTGCAGCCGGCGCAGCAGCACCTCGGCACGCCCGCGCTTGTGCTTGCCGAGCGCGGCGGTGTTCCACTCGGCGCTGTCCATGTCGTCGATCGAGACGAAGGTCGGTTCGCCGCCCATGGTCAGGCGCACGTCGGCCGCCTCCAGCTGGCGGTCGACCGCGACCCCGAGCGCATCGATCGCCGCCCACTCGTCGCGGCTGAACGGCCGCGTCACGCGCGGGTCCTCGTGCACCCGGGTGACCCGGTTCTCGAAGGCGAAGGTCACCTCCGCCGGGTCCACCGCACCGGTCACCGGGGCGGCACTCACCGGGTCCGGGGTGCAGGCCAGCGGGATGTGCCCCTCGCCGGCGCACAGCCCGGAGGTCGGGTCGAGGCCGATCCAGCCGGCCCCGGGGATGAACACCTCGGTCCATGCGTGCAGGTCGGTGAAGTCCTGCTCCGGGCCGGACGGGCCGTCCAGCGACTTCTGGTCCGGCGCCAGCTGCACCAGGTAACCGGAGACGAAGCGCGCGGCGAGACCGAGGTGCCGCAGGATCTGCACCAGCAGCCAGGCCGAGTCGCGGCACGAGCCACGTGCCAGCTTCAGCGTCTGCTCGCAGGTCTGCACCCCCGGCTCCATGCGCACGACGTAGCCGATCTGCTGCTGCAGGCGCTGGTTCAGGCCGACCAGGAAGTCGACGGTCGGGGGCCCGTCACCCAGCTCCACGCCGGCCATCCACTCGCGCAGCAGGCGACCGTTCTCGCGCACCTTCAGGTACGGGGCGAGGTCGCGGCGCAGCTGCTCGTCGTAACTGAACGGCAGCGTGTCCGCGTACTCCTCGACGAAGAAGTCGAACGGGTTGATGGTCACCAGGTCGGCGACCAGGTCGACCTGGATCACCAGCTTGCGTGCCTTCTCGGGGAACACGAAACGGGCGACGTGGTTGCCGAACGGGTCCTGCTGCCAGTTGACGAAATGGTTGCCCGGCTCCACGTGCAGCGCGTAGCGGTGCAGCGGGGTGCGCGTGTGCGGCGCGGGGCGCAGGCGGATCAGGTGGGGGGCCAGGGTGACCGGGCGATCGTAGTGGTACTCGGTCCGGTGGTGCAGCGCGACAGTGATACTCATATGCAGCCAAGTATTGACGCCCGGCCCGGGCGCGTCCAGTAAGTTACCAATTTAGCTGAGGAAAATCCCGCTGTTTTCGGGCCACCCGTCCGCCACCTCGGTCCGCGGTCCCCAGGGGCATGAGACAGCGCCACGACCTACTGCCTCGGCATCGCCCAGGGCCTGGTCTTCGCCAGCGACTCGCGCAGCAACGCCGGTGTCGACCACGTCACCACCTACAGCAAGCTGCGCATCTTGACCCCGGCGCGAACGGCAAACTGCGCTCTGCGCGCTACCTGCTAGTGGCCGCCGAGTACCTCGGCCGGGTCAGCCTCGAGGTGCAGCGCGCCCACGCGCCGGCCCTGCAGCAGAGCGGGGTCAGCGGCGAGGCGACGATGATCCTCGGTGGCCAGATCCATCCAGGGCCGGCCGCGCGGGTTGATGCTGATCTACCCGCAGGGGAACCACATCACCGCCTCCCCCGAGACGCCGCTGCTGCAGATCGGCGGGAGCAAGTACGGCAAGCCGACGCTCGAGCGCAGCGTCAACCCGGCGCTGTCGCTCGAGGACGGGGCACGGCCGGCGCTGGTCTCGCTCGACGCCAGCTGGCGCCCGAACATCACCGTCGGGCCGCCGTTCGAGGTCGGGCTCTGCCGCGGCGGCAGCCTGCAGCTGCGCGGACCGCACAGCTACGGCATCGGCGACCCGTTCCTCGGCACCATCCGCGAGCAGTGGAACAACGGCATCCGCCGGGCGTACGACGGCCGCCCCCGCTTCCCCTGGGCGGAGGCCGTGACGCTGCCGGTGTCGCTGGTCGGCGGCAGCTGAGGCCGCCGCGGCTGGTCAGCGGTCGACCGCGGTCACCTCGGCGACGCCGTCCTTCTGCTGGTACTGGATGCGCACCGGGCCCTTGACCCCGGCCAGGCTCTCGAGCACCGCCGACGGCGCGTTGAAGGTCATCGGCGCACCGCTCTCCGCATCGCGCAGGGTCAGCGTGCCCTGCTGCGGGTCGACTGCGCTGACGGTGCCGACATGGGCATTCGGGCCCGCGGCAGCACAGGCGAGGACAGCCGCCGGCAGTGCAGTGCAGGCGAGCATGGCTACGGTCAGCAACGGCTTGCGCATCGGTTTCTCCTGGGCAGGTCTGCCGACCCGGGCAGGGTTGCCCGAGGGTGGTAACCTACTGAGCCTTGGACAGCGCGAGCGCGGTTCCGTTGCGCGCGGCGCGCGACTGCCGGGACGCGCTGGGCAGCGCCGCGCCGGTCGACTACCATGGATCTTAGGCTCGACCTAACAACATGAAATGCTGAGATTATTCGCACTCCTGCTGGTCCTCTCGAGCAGCCTCGCCCGGGCTGCGGAGACCCTCGACGCGGCCGAGGCGGCGCTGGCTGCCGGCCAGCCCGGGCAGGCGTTCGCCGCGTTCGCGCAGCT
>DATCZX010000322.1:0-2447 GCA_036525695.1 Gammaproteobacteria bacterium
TAATCGCAGCTGACCCGGTCGACGTCGCCGGCGCCGTCGTCGGCGGCGATGTCGAGCCGGAACGCGGCCCCCTCGACCAGCTCCACGGCGCCGTCGCGGAAGCTGCCGACGCGGATCTTCGGGCCCTGCAGGTCGACCAGCAGCCCGACCTCGACGCCGACCGAGTCCGCCGCCTCGCGCAGCCGCGCCACGCGCGCGCGGTGCTCGTCGGCGGTGCCGTGGGAGAGGTTGACGCGGGCGACGTTCATGCCCGCGGCGATCAGCGCGCTCAGCTCCGCGAGCGTGTCGACCGCCGGGCCGAGCGTGGCCACGATCTTGGTCCGGCGCGGCACCGCGGGCCGGCCCAGGTGCGGTTGGGTCACCCGGCGCGCTCTTCGAGCATCGCCACCGCCGGCAGGGTCTTGCCCTCGAGGAACTCGAGGAACGCGCCGCCGCCGGTGGAGATGTAGGAGACCCGGTCGCCGACGCCGTACTTGGCGATCGCCGCCAGCGTGTCGCCGCCGCCGGCGATCGAGAACGCGTCGCTGGCGGCGATCGCCTCGGCCAGCGCCCGGGTGCCGGTGCCGAACTGGTCGAACTCGAACACCCCGACCGGGCCGTTCCAGACGATCGTGCCGGCATCGCCGAGGGCCGCGGCGAAGCGCAGGGCGGTCTCCGGGCCGATGTCGAAGATCATGTCGTCGTCGGCGACCTCCTCGACCCGCTTGATCACGGCCGCGGCGTCGGCGGCGAACGCCTTGCCGCAGACCACGTCGGTCGGCACCGGGATCTCGCCGCCGGCCGCCTGCGCCGCGGCGATCAGCCGCTTGGCCTCGGGCACCAGGTCGGGCTCGTACAGCGACTTGCCGACGTTGTGGCCGGCCGCGGCGATGAAGGTGTTGGCGATGCCGCCGCCGACGATCAGCCGGTCGACCACCCGCGACAGGCTGTCGAGCACGGTCAGCTTGGTCGACACCTTGGAGCCGCCGACGATCGCCACCACCGGCTTGCGCGGGGCGCGCAGCGCGCGGGCCAGCGCGTCGAGCTCGGCCACCAGCAGCGGCCCGGCGCAGGCCACCGGGGCGAAGCGGGCGACCCCGTGGGTCGAGGCCTGGGCGCGGTGCGCGGTGCCGAAGGCGTCCATCACGAAGACGTCGCACAGCGCCGCCATGCGTTTCGCCAGCGCCTCGTCGTCCTTCTTCTCGCCCTGGTTGAAGCGCACGTTCTCGGCCAGCGCGACCTCGCCGTCGGCGAGCTCGACGCCGTCGAGCCAGTCCACCACCAGCCCGACCGGCTTGCCCAGCAGCCCGCCGAGCGCCTCGGCCACCGGGGCCAGCGAGTACTGGGCGTCGTACTCGCCCTCGACCGGGCGGCCGAGGTGCGACAGCAGCAGCACCCGCGCCCCGGCGTCGACGGCGTGGCGGATGGTCGGCAGCGCCGCGCGCAGCCGCGTGTCGTCGGCCACGCGCCCGTCGCGCAGCGGCACGTTGAGGTCCTCGCGGATCAGCACGCGCCTGCCCGCGAGGTCGAGGTCGGTCATCTTCAGCACGGCCATCACGGTCTCTCCCAGCCCTCCCTGCCTGCCGGCCGCGCCGCGCTCAGCGCGCGCTGACCAGCGCGACGGTGGTGTCGAGCATGCGGTTGGAGAAGCCCCACTCGTTGTCGTACCACGAGCAGACCTTGACCAGCGTCCCCTCGGAGACCTTGGTCAGCGACGCCTCGTAGACCGACGAGTGCGCGTTGTGGTTGAAGTCGATCGAGACCAGCGGCTCGTCGTTGATCGCCAGCACCCCCTTCAGCGCCCCGGCGGCGGCGGCGCGCAGCACCTGGTCGACCTCCTCCTTGGTGGTGGCGCGGGCGGCGACGAAGGTCAGGTCGACCACCGAGACGTTGATCGTCGGCACGCGCATCGCGAAGCCGTCGAGCTTGCCGTTCAGCTCCGGCAGCACCAGGCCGACCGCGGCGGCGGCGCCGGTCTTGGTCGGGATCATCGACATCGTCGCCGAGCGCGCGCGGCGCAGGTCGGAGTGGTAGACGTCGGTCAGCACCTGGTCGTTGGTGTAGGCGTGGATCGTGGTCATCAGGCCGTTGACCACGCCGATCGCGTCGTGCAGCGGCTTGACCAGCGGCGCCAGGCAGTTGGTGGTGCAGGAGGCGTTCGAGATCACCGTGTCGCTGGCCTTGAGCACGCCGTGGTTGACCCCGTAGACGATCGTCGCGTCGACGTCCTTGCCGCCCGGCGCGGAGATGATCACCTTCTTCGCGCCCGCCCTCAGGTGGGCCGAGGCCTTCTCCTTGCTGGTGAAGATGCCGGTGCACTCGTGCACCACGTCGACCCCGAGCTCGCCCCACGGCAGCTGCGACGGGTCGCGCTCGGCGCAGACGCGGATGCGGTCGCCGTTGACCACCAGGAAGTCGCCGTCGACGCTGACCTCGCCCGGGAACTTGCCGTGCGCGGTGTCGTACTT
>DATCZX010000323.1:0-2205 GCA_036525695.1 Gammaproteobacteria bacterium
TGTCGCGCGCCGGCCACACCGAGGCGGGCTGCGACCTGGCGCGCCTGGCCGGGCTCGAGGCCGCCGCGGTGATCGTCGAGATCCTCAACGACGACGGCACCATGGCGCGGCGCCCCGACCTCGAGCGCTTCGCCGCCGAGCACGGGCTCAAGATCGGCACCATCGCCGACCTGATCCACTACCGCACCGCCAACGAGAAGAGCGTCGAGCGGCTCGCCGAGTGCAGCCTGCCGACCGCCTACGGCACCTTCCACCTGGTCGCCTACCAGGACGTGATCGCCGGCGACGTGCACCTCGCCGCGGTGCACGGCAGCGTCGCCGGCGACGAGCCGGTGCTGGTCCGCGTGCACCTGCAGAACGACCTCTGCGACCTGTTCGCGCCGGTCAAGGAGGACTGCGGCTGGCCGCTCGACAGCGCGCTGGCGCGGATCGCCGCCAGCGAGCGCGGGGTGCTGGTGATGCTGCGCGACCGCGACGACCGCCAGGACCTGGTGCGCCGGATCCGCAACTACCAGCTCGAGGACAAGGGCATCGAGCTGCCGCGCCCGGGCGCGCCGAGCGACCTGCGCACCTACGGCATCGGCGCGCAGATCCTCTCCGACCTCGGCGTGCGCAAGATGCGCGTGCTGTCGGCGCCGAAGAAGATCCACGCGCTGCCCGGCTTCGACCTCGAGGTGGTCGAGTACGTTAACTGCGATTGATGACAGGGGAGAGGACGAGATGAGCGAACGCAAGGAGATCGAGGGGCAGCTGACGGTGCACAAGGCGCGCTTCGCGCTGGTGGTCGGCCGCTTCAACAGCTTCATCGGCGACAGCCTGCTGGCCGGCGCGCTGGACACGCTGAAGCGCCACGGCGCCGCCGACGGCGACCTGCACGTGGTGCGCGTGCCCGGCGCGTTCGAGATGCCGCTGGCGGCGCAGAGGCTCGCTGCCGGCGGGCAGTACGACGCCATCATCGCCCTCGGCGCGGTGATCCGCGGCGGCACCCCCCACTTCGAGTACGTCGCCGGCGAGTGCACCAAGGGGCTGGCGCAGGTGATGCTGCAGCACGGCCTGCCGGTCGCCTTCGGCGTGCTCACCGTCGACACCATCGAGCAGGCGATCGAGCGCGCCGGCACCAAGGCCGGCAACAAGGGTGCCGAGGCGGCGCTGTCGGCGATCGAGATGGTCAACCTGCTGCGCCAGCTCTGAATGTCCCGCTCGCGCACCGGCGCCCGCCGGCTGGCGGTGCAGGCGCTGTACCAGTGGCAGCTGGCCGGCCAGGCGGCGGACGAGATCGAGGCGCAGTTCCGCGCCAACCCGGACACCCGCGACTGCGACCTCGACTACTTCGCCGAGCTGCTGCGCGGGGTGATCGGCGACGCCGCGGCGCTGGACGCCAGCCTCGCTCCGCTGCTGGCGCGGCCGCTGGAGCAGGTCGACCCGGTCGAGCGGGCGATCCTGCGGGTCGGCGCCTGGGAGCTGCGCGAGCGGCTGGAGATCCCCTACCGCGTGGTGCTCAACGAGGCGGTCGAGCTGGCCAAGCGCTTCGGCGCCGAGCAGGGGCACCGCTTCATCAACGGCGTGCTCGACCGCCTGGCGCGGACGCTGCGCCCGACCGAGCAGGCCCGTCCCGCACCGCCGGCCTGAGCGCCCGCCATGCCGCTGACCGAGTTCGCGCTGATCGCGCGCCACTTCTCCGCCCTCGACCGTGCCCCCGGCGTGCACCTCGGCGTCGGCGACGACGCCGCGCTGCTGGCCGGCCCGGCCCCGGGGCAGCAGCTCGCGGTGACCGTCGACAGCATGGTCGAGGGGGTCCACTTCGCCGCCGGCTGCGACCCCGAGGCGCTCGGCCACAAGCTGCTCGCGGTGAACCTCAGCGACCTCGCAGCGATGGGCGCCGAGCCGCTGTGGGCGACCCTGGCGCTGACCCTGCCGGCGGCCGACGACAGCTGGCTGGCGGCCTTCAGCCGCGGCTTCGCCGCGCTCGCCGCGCGCCACCGCGTCGCCCTGGTCGGCGGCGACACCACGCGCGGCCCGCTGACGCTGACCGTGCAGGCGGCCGGGCAGGTGCCCGAGGGGCAGGCGCTGCGCCGTTCAGGCGCGCGCCCCGGCGACCTGCTGTTCGTCACCGGCACGCTCGGCGACGCCGGCCTCGCGCTGCGCGACCCGCCGGGGCTCGACCCGGCCGCGCGCGCGACGCTGCGCGCGCGGCTGGAGCGGCCC
>DATCZX010000324.1:0-2417 GCA_036525695.1 Gammaproteobacteria bacterium
GAGCGCTTCGAGGGGATCGTCGACGAGCTTGAGGCCTCGCCGGAGGTCTCGGTACTGGTGATCGCCGGCGGCGAGAAGGCGTTCTGCGCCGGCGCCGACCTGGCCATGATGCGCGACCGCTTCGCCAGCGCCGAGGGGCGCGCGCTGATGGTGCGCGACGCCGGGCGCATGCAGGCGGTGTTCGGCCGCCTCGAGCGGCTGCCGCTGCTGTCGATCGCGGTGCTCGGCGGCGCGGCGATCGGCGGCGGCTGCGAGCTGGCGCTGGCCTGCGACCTGCGCGTCGCGGCCGACGAGGCGACCGTCGGGCTGTCCGAGATCCGCCTCGGCCTGCTGCCGGGGGCCGGCGGCACGCAGCGCGCGGCGCGCATCTGCGGCGACGCCGTGGCGCGGCGCCTGGTGCTGACCGCCGAGCTGCTCAAGGGGCCGCAGGCGGCGGCGCTCGGGCTGGTGCACTGGTCGCTGCCGCGGCAGGAGCTGGCGGGGTTCGTCGACGCGCTGGTCGAACGGGTGCGGGCGATCCCGGGTGACGCGATGCGCTACAACAAGGCGTGCATCCAGGCGGCGCTCGACCCGCGCGCCGACGGCTTCGCGCTCGAGCTGGAGGGGTCGGCCCGGCTCTACGAGAGCGCGGCGACCCAGGCGCTGGTGCAGGCGTTCCTCGACGGGGCGCGCTGAGCGGTCGGCCAGGCAGGCGGGAGGACAGCGAACGATGCGACGCCGGATCGAAGTCGAGGCCCACGTGGCCGACCCGCGGCTGGTCGAGGAGCGCCGCGGGCAGATCCTCGACGCCGCGATCCGGCTGTTCTCGGAGAAGGGCTACTACCGCACCACGATCCTCGAGATCGCGCGCGCCGCCGGCATCAGCAGCGGGCTGATCTACCAGTACTTCCGCGAGAAGGAGGACATCCTGCTGCTGGCGCTGATGCAGGTGCTCGAGGCCTACGAGCGCGAGCTGCCGGCGGCGATCGTCGGCATCAACGACCCGGTCGAGCGGCTGTGCACCGCGCTGCGCGCCTACTGCCGCGTGGTCGACGGCATGCGCGAGGCGACGCTGCTCGCCTACCGCTCGACCAAGTCGCTGCCGCCGGAGCGCCGCGGCCACGTGATGGACGCCGAGCTGCGCACCAACCGGATCATCCGCGACTGCCTCGCGGCGTGCATCGACGGCGGCTACCTGGAGGAGATGAACCGCGACCTGATGGTCTACCAGTACGTGATGTTCTGCCACGCCTGGGCGCTCAAGCACTGGGCGCTCGGTGGCAGCTACAGCGTCGACGAGTACGTCGACGAGGGCATCGCGCTGCTGGTCGAGCCGTTCCTGACCCCGCGCCGGGGCCGCGCCACGCTGCGCGCGCTGCGGGCCCGCACGCGCTGAGCAGGTGGTGCCGGCGGCCTGCCGCAGGGGCCGTGCCGGGGCCGCGGCACGAGCCGGGCGGTATGGCTAGAATGAGTACCCCGGCGGCGATTTCGGACTGGCGCGCGGGCGGGGGCGGTCGATACTTGGGGCTCGACCCTGCCCCGCGGTCGGCGCCCGCCGCCGCGGGCACTTGCTTGAAGGGGCCTGGGTCTGCCGTTAAGTTCAACGTTCACCGGTGAGCGCCACAGAGACGCAACCGGGGAACAACCCGCGACCCGCCACCACGGGTCGCCACATCGGAGGAGGAGAGATGATCAAGAAAGTACTGGTAGCGGCCGTGCTCGCCGCGGGCGTCTCGGCCACCGCCTCGGCGGCCGAGGTGACGCTGAAGCTGCACCACTTCCTGCCGGCCCCGGCGCCGGTACCGAAGAACTTCATGGCCCCGTGGGCGGAGAAGGTCGAGAAGGACTCCGGCGGACGGATCAAGGTCGAGCTCTACCCGAGCATGCAGCTCGGTGGCAAGCCGCCGGCGCTGTTCGACCAGGTCAAGGACGGCGTCGTCGACATCGTCTGGACGCTGCCCGGCTACACCCCGGGGCGCTTCCCGAAGACCGAGGTGTTCGAGCTGCCGTTCCTGCCGTCGGTCTCGGCCGAGGCGACCTCGCGGGCGGCCTGGGACTACTACGACGCCAACCTGCGCGACGAGTTCAAGGACGTCCACATCGTCGCCGTCCACGTGCACGGTCCCGGCCTGCTGCACCTGAAGAAGGGCGTGCACAAGCTCGAGGACATGCAGGGGCTCAAGGTGCGCGGGCCGACCCGCCTGGCCAACAAGCTGATCGAGCGCCTCGGCGCGACCCCGGTCGGCATGCCGGTGCCGGCGGTGCCGGAGGCGCTGTCGAAGGGCGTCATCGACGGCACCGCGATCCCGTGGGAGGTGGTCAAGCCGCTGAAGGTGCACGAGCTGGTCGACTCCCACCTGACCTTCTCGGGTGACCGCGCGCTGTACACCTCGTTCTTCATCTTCGCGATGAACAAGGCCAAGTACGACGGCCTGCCC
>DATCZX010000325.1:0-2219 GCA_036525695.1 Gammaproteobacteria bacterium
GGCTTCGCCGCCGAGAACGACGAGTTCATCCGACCGACGCGGATCGACGGGGCCGCGCTGGTGCAGCCCGACGATGCGCTGATCTTCTTCAACTTCCGCAACGACCGCCCGCGCCAGCTGACCGCGGCGCTGGCCGACGCCGACTTCGACCGCTTCGACCGGCGCGGCTTCGCCGTCGCCCGGGTCACCACCATGACCGACTACGGCAGCCACTTCACGCTGCCGGTGGCCTTCGAGGCCGAGACCCCGCGGGTGACGCTCGGGGAGATCGTCAGCGGCGCCGGCATCGGCCAGTTCCGCTGCGCCGAGACCGAGAAGTACGCCCACGTCACCTTCTTCTTCAACGGCGGCCGCGAGGCGCCCTACCCCGGCGAGGAGCGGCTGATGGTGCCGTCGCCGAAGGTCGCCAGATACGACCTGCAGCCGGAGATGAGCGCCCCGGCGGTCGCCGACGCGGTGGTCGCGGCGCTCGGCAGCGGCCGCTACGGGCTGGTCATCGTCAACTTCGCCAACGGCGACATGGTCGGCCACACCGCGGTGCGCGAGGCGATCCTCGAGGCGGTGCGGGTGCTCGACCGCGAGGTGTCGCGGGTGCTCGAGGCCGCGGTCGCCAACGGCTTCGCGGTGCTGCTGACCGCCGACCACGGCAACTGCGAGCTGATGGTCGACCCCGAGACCGGCGCCCCGCACACCCAGCACACCACCTTCCCGGTGCCGTGCCTGGTGGTCGACCCGGAGCCGTGGGAGCTCGCCGCCGACGGCGGCCTGGCCAGCGTCGCGCCGACCCTGCTCGAGCTGATGGGGCTGCCGGTCCCGGCGGCGATGGACGGCCGCTCGCTGCTGCGCCGTCCCGGCCGCTGAACCCGGCTCCCGGACGGACGATCGCGCCGGGGACGGCGCGCCTACACCGGTAACAAGCTCTTCGTGCAGGAGCCGCGCCCTCGCGGCGACGGGGCGTGAGGAAGAAAGATCGCGCCGGGGACGGCGCGCCTGCACCGGTAACAAGCTCTTCGTGCAGGAGCCGCGTCCTCGCGGCGATCGGGCGCGGGGAAGAACGATCGCGCCGGGAGCGGCGCGCCTACTTCCCCGCCCGCACCAGCCCGCCGACGCCGGCGCGCTCGAGCGCCTGGTAGACGAAGCGGCGCACCTCGGCGGCGCTCTCCAACTGCAGCGCCTGCAGCATCAGCTCGCGCGCCTCGGCCTGGCTGAACGAGCGGATCACCCACTTGACCCGCGACAGGCTGGCGGCGTTCATGCTCAGGCTGTCGATGCCCATGCCGAGCAGCAGCACCGCCGCCGCCGGCTGCCCGGCCATCTCGCCGCAGATCCCGACCGGGCGGCCGTGCGCGTGGCCGCCGTCGATCACCAGCTGCAGCGCGCGCAGCACCGACGGGTGCAGCGTGTCGTAGAGCTCGGCCACGTGCGGGTTGTTGCGGTCGACCGCGAGCAGGTACTGGGCCAGGTCGTTGGAGCCGATCGACAGGAAGTCGGCGCGCCGCGCCAGCGCGTCGACCTGGAACACCGCCGACGGCACCTCGATCATCACCCCGACCTGCGGCCGCTGCACCGGCTCGCCGCTCTCCAGCAGCTCGGCGATGGCGCGCTCGAGCAGCGCCTGCGCGTCCTCGAGCTCGTGCACCGAGCCGATCATCGGGAACAGCACCTGCAGGTTGTTGACGCCGACGCTGGCGCGCAGCATCGCGCGCAGCTGGGTCATGAAGATCTCCGGGTGGTCGAGCGTGATGCGCACGCCGCGCCAGCCGAGGAACGGGTTCTCCTCCTCGATCGGGAAGTAGGCCAGCGGCTTGTCGCCGCCGACGTCGAGCGTGCGCAGCACCACCGGCCGCGGCGCGAACGAGCGCAGCACGCGGCGGTAGAGCTCGGTCTGCTCGTCCTCCGACGGGAAGCGCTCGCGCACCAGGAACGGCACCTCGGTGCGGTACAGGCCGATCCCCTCGGCGCCCTGCTGCAGCGACGGCAGGATGTCGGAGGCGAGCCCGGTGTTGGCCAGCAGCGGGATGCGGTAGCCGTCGATGGTCTCGGCCGGCAGCTGGCGCAGCTCGCTGAGCCCCTGCGACAGCTCCGACTCCTCGCCGGCCAGGCGCAGGAACTCCTTCTTCACCGCCGCCGACGGCCGCAGGTAGACCCGCCCCTGGTAGCCGTCGACCACCACCTCCTCGCCGTCGATGCGCCCGACCGGCAGGTCGCGCGCGCCCATC